>JAGRKA010000070.1 GCA_020442475.1 Alphaproteobacteria bacterium
CAACCGCGCATTCCCGGCAAATGTACTTTCCGTTTCTTCCGGTTCAGGCAATCCCAACTCCCCGGCAGTGTAAAATGTCGAAATATAAGGCCCCAGCAAATCCGCAATCTCACGCGCCTTACCCGCATTATGCGTTGCAACGACCAATTCGCTATCTGTAAATTTCCTCATAGTTTTCTTTCCATCTGCGTCATTGCGAGGAGCGCTTGCGCGACGCGGCAATCCATCTCTCGTAATCCACACCGGCTAGGTGGATTGCTTCGCCTTCGGCTCGCAATGACATAGCATTTTAAAGCCCCAAAACCTCTTTCTGAACCGCCGTCAATTCTGCGCACCCCTTCTTGGCCAATTCCAGCAATTTCAAAAACTCTTCCTCGCTAAACGGCTCTTTTTCCGCCGTACCTTGAATCTCGACAATCCCGCCACTACCCGTCATCACGAAATTCGCATCCGTTTCCGCCGTGCTATCCTCATCATAATCGAGATCCGAAACCCCCGCGCCTTCATAAATCCCGCACGAAACCGCCGAGACCGTGTCGTTAATCGGTACAGAAGCCATCGCACCCGTTTCCACCCAATGCTGAAACGCCAGATGCATTGCCACAAACCCGCCGGTAATCGCCGCCGTACGCGTTCCGCCATCAGCCTGCAACACATCACAATCCACGCGCACCTGCCGCTCGCCCATCTTTTCAAAATCCACAACGGAACGCAGCGCCCGGCCAATCAAACGCTGAATTTCCTGCGTCCGTCCTGATTGCTTGCCTTTTGCAGCTTCCCGGTCCATCCGTGAGCCGGTTGAACGTGGCAGCATGCCATATTCTCCCGTTACCCAGCCCGTGCCCGTGCCTTTCATCCAGCCCGGCACACGCTCCTCTGCCGTAGCCAGACACAGCACATGCGTATCGCCAAATTTCACAAGGCATGAGCCTTCCGCATGCTTGGAAACATGTGGAATAAGCTCGATATTACGGATTTGGCTAGCCGCACGGCCCGATGGTCTGGTCATAGATACTCTCCCTTAAGACTCTCAAATATTTTTTATACGATTCAAAGCCCGCCTCTAAATCCGGCCCCACTCTATGGCCTTAAAGCGAATTGTCAATCGCGGTCCGAATAATTATAATCCAGCCCCATGATTACGGAACTTAACGAGCGGTCACGGGAAATTTTCCGCTTTATCGTCGATTCCTACCTCTCCAGCGGCCTGCCGGTGGGCTCGCGGACTATTTCCAGACATTTGCCCCTGAATCTCTCCCCGGCCAGTATCCGCAACACGATGGCCGATCTGGAAGAGGCCGGGCTGCTTTTCGCGCCGCATACCTCGGCGGGCCGCCTCCCGACGGAACAAGGCCTGCGCCTTTATATTGACGGGTTGATGCAGGTAGGCGGCCTGTCGCCGGCGGAGCGAGAGAGGATCGAATCTTTCTGCGGCGATTCTGACAAGCCGATCAGCGACGTTCTGGAACAAACAGGCGCGCTCCTGTCCGGCCTCTCCTGCTGCGCCAGCCTTGTCATTGCCCCAAAAGCGGGAGGCTCCGTCAAACAGATCCAGTTTGTCCGGCTCCAGCCGCGCAAAGTCCTCGTGATCATGGTCATGCAAGGCGGGCTTGTCGAAAACCGGATCATGAATACGGAAGAGGATATCCCGGAAAGCGCCCTGATCAGCGCCTCGAATTACCTGAACGCCAAGCTCGCAGGGCGAACCATCGCCGAGACGGAAAGCCTGCTGGCCGGTGAAATCCGTGACAACACGACCCGGCTGGACACCCTGACGCAAAAGCTTGTCCAGCGAGGCCTCGCACTCCCCTCATCAAACACGCACAGCAGCCATATCATCGTACGCGGCCAATCCCATCTTCTTCAGGATGTAAAAGCCCTTGAGGAGCTTGAGCGCGCGCGGACCTTGCTCAATTATCTTGAAGAGCAGCAAAACATGCTCTCCCTGCTGTCCTCTATCAATAACGCAGAAGGTGTGCAGATTTTCATCGGCGCAGAAAACCGGATTTTCGACCAGTCCGGCTGGTCCATGATCATCAGCCCCTATAAAAACGGTGCGGAGCAGATTGTCGGTGCAATCGGTGTTATCGGTCCGATGCGCCTGAATTACGACCGGATCATTCCGATGGTCGATTACACTTCGCGCATTGTCGGGAGGATTCTCGGCGATCTCGTGGATGAAGGATGAAATACGAGCCTTAAGAGATTGCGAAGAACCGCACTTGCCTATAAGCTTGGCTTTAGATTTTATCGGCGATTCACCATGAACCTAACGAACCTACATAAGCAAAAACCCATGAACAGAGCCCTGCGTCTTAGCCTTACGGCCCTCCTTATAGCCGGTTTTACGACCGGGTCTGTTTCATATTCCGCGTACGGGCAAGCGCAAACAGAGCCGGATTTTACTTTCGGGCCGGGACCGGGTGGCAAACAGGATGATGAAAAACCGCCGGTGAACCAGTATGACCCAAAATACAGGAAAAACCTGCAAGGCACGGCTGAAGACGAGGACGGCGTTAATCTTTTGCCGAATTACCACTACCTGATCGCCTTGATGCACCCCGAAAAAAGCGGGTCGAAAGATTTTACGATGCGGGTTCTCTCACCCGGCGCCATTACAGGCTGCCTGAAAATGACGCCGCCCAAAGTCGTGATCGAAAACATCGCCCCGCCGCACATGTTCCTGAAGCTTGAGGAAAGCAGTATCGGGATCGACAAAGAAACAAAGCCCTGCAAAACCGATAACCAATATGCCTATGCCGACCTTGCGCTGAACGGGGACGATCTTGCCCAAAAAGGGATCAAGAAAATCGTCATGAAAAGCAAAACAGTGGGCCGCTTTTCGGATATTGATCTGGATATCAAAGACAGTAGCATTACCGTAACCGCCACTATGCCGGATTTGCGCAGGCTTGGCCTGCCCTTTAGCGGCTCAACCGACACTTTCACCTATTGGTTCTACCCGGAAAATACTGTTATTTTACATACACCCGCTGTCAACGAAGATGAAAGCGGCGTACTCAAAGAGAAAATTACACGCATGGCCCGCGCGCATGGCCTGATACCGATGGCGGAAGCTCTCAAGGATTTTGAAAGACCTCGGCATACTCTAAACCAGTTCTACTTTATTGACCCCACCGGGACGCTCACAGGAACGCTTGGCCCTGACGGTGAACAAGCGCTGATCGGAAATATAGAGGTTCCAGAGATATTCCATGGCCCCCAAGGCCCCTATGAGCGTCCGGCATCCCGCGCCGTCTTTGCACGCCTGCCCGGCACGTTCGACTGAAGAAGACTTGATCCCTAGGGGAAACTCGGCTAGACAGAAGACCATGATTAACAAGCCCGACTCTTTTACCGACAAGGACGATAACCCTACGCAGGAGCGAGAGGAAAGCCTCCGCGATCGTTCCGCCCGCCTCGAAGCGGAAGCGGCGGCGATGGCTGCCGGCAGCCATGATTCCGATCCGCTTTCCCCGGAACCGTTAGCCCCCGCTGAAGATCGCAGCACAGAGATTGATGCGCTCCAAAACGAGCTGGGCCGTACAAAAGACCAGATGGTCCGCGCACTTGCCGATGCGGAGAATGCCCGCAAACGCGCGGCAAAAGACCGGGAAGACGCTTCAAAATACGCCATTTCCAGCTTTGCCAAGGATATGATCGATGTGGCTGACAATCTGCGCCGCGCCCTTGAGGCTGTCCCGCAGGATCTAGCCGCCACAGACCCACGCCTTTCAGGCCTGATCGACGGGATTGAAGCGACGGAAAGAACCTTGCTGAAAAATCTTGAAAAACACGGTGTCAAAAAAATCGAGCCACTCCATCAGGTTTTCGATCCCAATTTCCACGAAGTCATGTTCGAAGCCTCCTCTCCGGAGCACGCGGCAGGTACCGTTATCCAGATGATCGAAACCGGTTATGTACTCAAAGACCGCCTCCTGCGCCCGGCCCGCGTCGGTGTTGCCAAGGATGAAGGACAAGGGAACGGCAATGGTGCCGCATCAGGACAAAGCACGACCTCCGGCCCCGGCGGCCAGATCGACACGCAAGCCTGAGACAGCAAACAGCCTCATTTTCAACGCCCAAAAAATTTACCTTCCCTCTGGTATTTGAGAGATTCCGTGCTATATTCCGTTCTCAATCTAAATTGAGTCCGCTAAGCTCCGGCTTGAAAGATACGTGATCGCCGGACGGCGGGTTCCGGTTTGTTGTAAAACTAAAATAAAGTGAAGAGGCAAAGATGAGCAAGATTATCGGCATTGATTTGGGAACGACAAACTCCTGCGTGGCGGTGATGGACGGCAAAGAGTCCCGCGTAATCGAAAATGCGGAAGGCGCGCGCACGACGCCTTCGATGGTCGCTTTCACGAAAGACGGCGAGCGCCTTGTCGGACAACCTGCAAAACGGCAGGCCGTAACAAACCCGCAAAACACGGTTTACGCGATCAAGCGCCTGATCGGACGGCGATTCGACGACGCACAGGCCAAAGATCTGATTGAAAAAGCGCCCTTTAATATCGTCGAAGGCGATAATGGTGATGCCTGGGTTGAAATTGACGGGGAGAAATACGCGCCGTCCCAGATTTCCGCGATGATTCTCCAGAAGATGAAGGAAACCGCCGAAGCGTTCCTCGGTGAAAAAGTGACCAAGGCCGTGATTACGGTCCCGGCTTATTTCAACGATTCGCAGAGGCAAGCCACCAAGGACGCCGGTAAAATCGCAGGGCTTGAGGTTGAACGGATCATCAACGAACCGACTGCCGCGGCCCTCGCCTACGGGCTGGATAAAAAATCCAGCGGCACAATCGCCGTATACGACCTTGGGGGCGGGACGTTCGATATTTCCATCCTTGAAGTCGGCGACGGCGTTTTCGAAGTAAAATCCACGAACGGGGATACATTCCTCGGCGGGGAAGATTTCGACGCACGCATTATCGACTATCTGGCCGATGAGTTCAAAAAGGATCAGGGCATTGATTTGCGGCAGGACAAGCTGGCCCTGCAACGCCTGAAAGAAGCGGCGGAAAAGGCTAAAATCGAGCTGTCCTCAACGACGCAGACGGAAGTAAACCTGCCCTTCGTCACCGCAGATGCTTCCGGGCCGAAGCACCTTCAGATATCCCTGAGCCGGGCCAAGCTGGAAAGCCTTGTAGACGATCTGGTCAAACGCACGACAGCACCGCTCAAGGCCGCTCTGAAAGATGCGGGCGTTAAAC
>JAGRKA010000071.1 GCA_020442475.1 Alphaproteobacteria bacterium
AAAGCCTGATTGCCGAAATCCGCAATTTTACATCTTCTGAAATCGGGCATTTATTCAAGATTGAGGAAGGGAAACCTGTTTTGACGCTCAAGGATGCTCTTGAGCAAAGCGCGGTTGTTTACTTCTGTTTGCCCGCGCTGGAATTCCCGTCAATGTCACAGACCATCGGGCGGCTGATTATCAATGACCTCAAAGCCACGATGGCGCAGCAGCTTGGCGGCGGTAAAAAACATAAGCTTTATGCTATTTTTGACGAGTTTTCAGTTTTTGCTGGAGAGCAAATCCTCAATGTCATCAATATGGGGCGCAGCGCCGGCATTCATGCGGTCTTAAGTACGCAAAGCCTCTCTGATATCGCGGCGGGCCGCAAGGAAAACGGCGATCACTTTATCAATCAGGTGGTCGGCAACTGTAACAATTTTATCCTGCACCGTCAGAACTCCCCCGATGATGCCGAGAAACTGGCGGCCATGATCGGAACAACTTCTACGCTCGAATACACGGCGCAGGTCTCGCAGACAGGCCCGACCCACATGGGAACGGTCAGGCGGACACGCGGGTTTATCGCCCACCCGGATGAAATCAAATCGCTGCAAACAGGAGAAGCGTTCTTTTTCTCTAAAGAGAACAACAAAATCAGCCGAATTAAGGCGAGATGGAGCAAAATATGATTAAAGATGCACATTTGGTTGAAATTAGAGATTGTGAATTTAGTGACATGCCAGATGTTGCACGTATCCATGTAATGTCATGGAAAGATACTTATCGCGGTCTTGTACCCCAAGATTATCTTGATGGCCTGAGTATTGAAGTTAGACAGAGGGGTTGGGAAGGCATATTTCGAGATGAAACAAATGAAGATAGCAATGTTTTCATAGCGTATGTTGATAATGTACCGGCTGGATTTGTGTCGTTTGGACGGGCGCGTGATGTGAGTATGAAAGGTAAAGGGGAAATATACGCTATCTACCTATTAAAAGAGTTTTGGTCTAAGGGGGTTGGCTTTTCGTTGTTTAAAAAAGCCGGAGAGGCTCTGTTGAAGGCAGGATTTTCTGAATGCTATTTATGGGTTTTGGATACAAATAAAAATGCCATTGATAGCTATTTGCGTTGGGGAGGCAGTTTAGCCGGGGCTTTGTCTAAAAATGAACATATAGGCAGTCAACCAATCAAAGAAATCGTTGTCAGATTCTCTCTGGTATGAGTCAAAAGGAAGTATAATGATTAACCTATCCCGTTTCGTGATGCTGGTTCTGGTTGCGGCCTTTTCGGTGATGTTTCTGGCTTCCTTTATCTATTCGATCCGTGAGGGGTTTCATGGCGGCGGGATGCACCTTAATATTCCGGCCTTTATAAATGCCATCTTCTGGAGTGGTGGGGCTATGGCTTTGGGATTGCTAACCGCCTTTTCCCCTTATGGGGATAAACTCGCGGCCCTCTTTCTATCAACCCGTAAGACCAGTTTACGGGAAGAAGATAAAATCAATCCGGCGTTAGAGCTGGTAAAGAAAGCCTATAAGGATAAATTTGGAAGCGAGCTTGACTTAAAAATATTTGTTACGGACGAGCCGCATATTAACGGCATGGCATTCGGCCGCGAGACCGTTGCTGTTTCAACGGGCCTCCTGAAAGTGGCCAAGGAAGAAGAAATCGCAGCTATTTTATCCCACGAGGCAGGGCATATCCACAATCAGGACGGGGTCTATAACCTTGCCATGCTGGTTGCCAGTATGCCGACGATTTTGCTGAACTATTTTTTCAAACTCTGCATTTCGCTGGGGTCGCGAACACGGCTTATTCCATCTGGCGGTCAGGATTTTTTGTGGGTGGCCAGCATGATGCTGATCGGCCTGTCCTTATTTGCATTTTCGTATTTTGTGTTTTTCTGGGCGGTCAGTTTTCTTGTTCTTTGGGCGTTGCGCTCAATGGATTTTTTTACGCAATGGCCCATTGAATACAGAGCGGATAAATTCGCGCTTGATATGGGTTTTGCCCCCGCCATGATTACGCTTCTGGAGAGTATTGAAGACGAAGATATTCGGAATACGTCAGGATTTTTGAGCAAATATTTCTATACCCACCCTCCAACCGCTCTCAGAATAGATCGGTTGGAGAGGGCGTTGCTTTGATTTTTAGGCTGCAATCTTTGCGGCTGAAGAGTTTCTCATACGCACGTAATTCTCTACGAAAGATTTTGCCTGAGCAAAAGTTTCAAATTCTTCAGATGAAGAAACCTCACGACCATCAGCAGAGGTCAGACTATCTTTTCCAAAGAATGTCTTCGCCCAGTTCCAGAATGCGTCAATTGTTGGATGCTGCATTGTCTCAAGACAGTAAAGGCAGATTTTATGGTGAAAGTCGAAGCATTCCCGCGTTGCTTGATAGTCTGATTTATATTGCTCGCCCTCTGAAAGCATCATGGCCAGTTCGTCACTGCGCTTATCGCATAGGTCACGTTGTTCTTCGTGTAGGTTATAAATTTCTTCCCATTTAGGGCTGTAATATGGGTTTGCTCTCGACATGATTTCTCCTTGTTACGTCTATGATTTTTTAAATTTCTTTCCCCCGAAAGCTAACTCTTCATTTCTTGCATAAAAGGAAAAATCTTTCAAATTTGGCTGGTTCATGAATATTTGCATGAATTATAGACTAAAATAATTGCAAATTATGACACTTTTGTCTATACTGAAAGAGAAAGGAGAGGCGTATGTCTGCTGTTAAAGTTCTTAAGAACCACTTGAAGCCGGGGCGCGTATATCGGCGCTCTGAACTCGCAAAATGGTCGAATGCCGTTGACCGCCATTTGCAGGTTTTGGTCAGGAATGGAGACGTCCAAAAACTCTCCGGCGGGGTGTATTATTGCCCGAAGCAAACGATGTTCGGCTCGTCTCCCCCTCAAGATGAAGATTTGGTTCGGGCGTTCTTAAAAGATAACCGTTTCTACATAGCGTCCTTGAATGCATATAACGCTCTAGGGGTAGGGGCGACCCAACTCTATAACGAGCTTCTGGTTTATAATTCAAAACGGGATGGGCATCATGTTTTGAATGGCAGGCCGTTCTTTTTTATCAAAAGGCCTTATTTCCCGTCAAAGCCAAGCGAAGAGTTTTTACTGGTTGATGTATTGAACAACCTTCATTTGCTCGCTGAAGACAAAGAATCTCTTCTGGCGAATGTTGCCAGAAAAGCAACATCCCTCAATCAGTCCTACCTCTCAAAAGCCGTTCAGGACTATGGCGGGGGGCGGGCAAAGAAATTCTTTGCCGAATCTCTCTCGGGCGGTACAGTAGCTTATGGCCTTTAATGGATTCTTGAGAGTTTAAAAATGTTGGTTTCTATTGATGAAAGCGGGGATACAGGCTTTAAGGAAGCCTCTTCCCGGTATTTCATCTTAACAATGGTGGTTTTTCCTGAAGAAAAAGGCGGTCGCTACCCCGCTGCCGAACAGACGGCGGCATCTATTAAGAGAGTAATGCAGCAGACTCGTCACAAACCTGAATTTCACTTTACGGCCTGTTCTCATGGTGTGCGCAATTCGTTTTTTCATGCTCTGAACGAGGATGGGTGCGATTTCGACATATATTCTCTGGTCGTTGACAAGACGCTTGTAACAAGTGATGTGCTGAAGAAAAACTCAACCAAATTTTACAACTTCTTTTTAAAATTGCTCTTGACCAACAATCCAGTTGATGGAGCCACAATCAAGATTGATGGACAAAAGAGTAAAGAATTCAGAAAGGCCCTGCAATCGTACCTGCGGCAGGGAAATCACGGAATGATTGCAAAGCTAAAATTCTGTGACTCAAAGGAAGATGTTTTGATACAATTGGCTGACATGGCGTGTGGGGCTATCGCATATAGCTACAACAGGGCGGATAAACTGGAATCCGGAATTTTTAAGAAGCTGCTTGGAAAGCGGATAAAAAATATTTGGCTGTTCAAATAAAAAAGCCTCTGACACCTTGTCTCAGATAGAGACTGGAACTCCCTACGGAGCCGTTAGGTGAAAGAGGCACTTTGTACTTTAATTATAGAACGTAAAGCAGAATAAAGCAACATAAAGCAAAAAAATATATAACATATTGATTCTGTTTGATTGTCAGCCATCAGCTGTGGTGACTGCTTTCGGCGTAGGTGGTGTCTCTTGCAGCAATCAAAAAAACTGCCCCTTTTGATATAGGACTATATCAACGGCAGTTTGAAAAAATCTTCTTGGAAAAATTGTTCAGAAATTTCCGAACACAAAAACAAATAGGCCATGAACCAATCAGAAGTGAACTGGTCATGGCCTATAGCGAAATCACGATAGACGGTGAACACCATATCTATCAAAGTGATTGAGCCTCTTGGAAATAAATGGCTGCTCGAACGAGGCAGCCTTTATTATTGAATAGCTAAAAAGAATTCTAAGGGGCCTTGCCCCTCGCGCCGCAAGGGTCTTGCGATAAACGGCATAAGCCGTATCCCCAACCTTCCTTCATTCCATTTCGTGCAGGCACGGGTGATACCCCTCGGCTTATGCCGCCCTTTGCGTTTTCTACCCCCACCCTCGGCGGGAGCCAAGGTTGCATTGACGCGAACCAAAACCCAATTGAGGAGAAAAGACCATGACAACACTTTTTGCACAACCCTACGACATCAGCGCCAACGGATTCTATTTTGAGACAGAAGAAGAATATAATGAAAGAGCAAGCAAGCTTTTAAACTCATACGGCTGGCCAGTTGAAGAATTTGAAATCCAGTTTATTGACGGCGAAAGCATTGATTGCGAATTATTCCGCGCCCTTGGTATTCATCAAGGCAACTTTGCGGCTTATTTGGAAG
>JAGRKA010000072.1 GCA_020442475.1 Alphaproteobacteria bacterium
AGCCGGTTGAGCGCCTTTTTCATCCGGCGCACGTCAAATTCGTCCACGGCCATATTGGCCGCGAAGGGTTTGTTGAGCGTGATATCCATGATTGTTCTCTTGAAAGGGGAAATAGGCATAAAAAAACGCCGCGAGACGGACTCGGGGCGCATGTGAAAGAATATATTCCTATAAAAACAGGGCGGTGTCAAGGGAAACTCTGGATGTCGATTGAACTTAGGCGCTCAACCCATAGCTTTTAGACCCTACCCATCGCCTGCGCTTTATGGCATCTTGGGCGTAAGATGCTGGATCATTCGGAGTTTATAGCGCGTCATCATAAAGCGGCGCAGGAGACGGGGCGGCGCGCACCGAAGACGTGCGGCACTGGTGCTTTGCCTTTATTGCTGGCCTTTTTATTGCCGGGGGCGGGCTTGCTCTTTGCCGCGGCAGCCGTTGAGGACGGCGGCATGGTGCGCCTGATCGCGCTGGCGGCTGCCGGGGTGAGCGTGCTGGCGGCGCTGGCGCTTTACCGCTCTATCCGGACGCATGCGGGACAGGACCGGGAGCTGACTCTCGTGCGTGAGGTGATGGAAGGCTCGCGTGGGGCGCGCCTTATTACGGATGGCGAAGACGGCACGCTTTATTACAACCGCAAATTTGAGATGTTGTGCCGGGGGGTTGGGCGGCCTGCGCTGGAGAGTCTTTATCGCCTGTTTCAGGATAATGAGGAGGCGCACGCGCATTTCCGCTCTCTGGCCGATCAGGCGCATAGAGGGCTGACCGATACGATTGAGCTGTTTTCGCGTTTTGAGGACCGGGAGCGTTGGCTGAGCGTGACGGTTCAGCCGATTGCGGGTTATGCGGGCTATATCCACTGGCGGATTGACGATGTGACCCGTCAGCATACGGAAGATAATGCGATCCGCGAAGAGCGGGAAAAGCTGATCGACTTTACGGACAATGCGCCGGTCGGGTTTTTCTCCGTGAATGAGGCGGGCCGCTTCGTCTTTGCGAATGCGACCTTTGCGCGCTGGCTGGGCGAGGATTTGCGCGCGCTTTTGGATCAGGGAATTTTGCACACCTATCTGGCAGCGCCGCCCGAAAAGGCTGCGCCTTATAATATCACCGAATCGGACAAGCCGCGTGAGGTGGCTGAAATTTTGATGAAAGGGGCAGGCGGAAAGACGTTCCTTGCTTCGGTCAATCAGGTGGTCGTGAAGGAGCCGGGCGGGCGTGTGCGGACGCGGGCGGTTGTTCACGACCTGACGGCGGAGCGGGAAATGCGCCGCGCTCTGAAGGCATCCGAAGACCGTTTTCAGCGCTTTTTCGAAGAGGCGCCGCTGGGGATTGTGCTGGTCAATGATGAGGGCGTGATCGCTGATTGTAATAGCGCTTTTGCCGCCATGCTGGGGCTGGAGATTGAGGCGCTGGAAGGTGTTCGTTTTCAGGATTTGATCCATGAAGAGGACCGCGAGAGCGCCTTGTCGGCCATCAGCAAAATCGAGCGCGGACGTCAGCTCAAGGCGCCGTTAGAGATTGCGCTTAAGGGCGGGCGGCAGGAGCAGGTTAAAGCGCAAATGTATGCGCGGCGCTTCAAGGGCGGTAATAATACCGTCCTGCACTTTATTGATTTAACAGAGCAAAAACAGCTTGAGGCCCAATTTGTGCAGTCCCAGAAAATGCAGGCGATCGGGCAGCTTGCCGGTGGGGTCGCGCACGACTTTAATAACCTCCTGACTGCGATTATCGGCTTTTGCGATCTGCTTTTGCTGCGTCATAAGCCGGGCGATCCGTCTTTCGGCGATATTATGCAGATCAAGCAGAACTCGAATCGCGCGGCCAATCTTGTGCGCCAGCTTTTGGCCTTTTCCCGGCAGCAGACTTTACGCCCGCGCGTTCATGATGTGACAGACATTCTCACCGAGCTTTCCCACCTTCTGCGCCGTTTGATCGGTGCGAATATCGATCTGAGGCTGCTTCACGGACAGGAGCTGGGTCTTGTAAAGGTCGATGAGGGGCAGATGGAGCAGGTCCTGATCAATCTGGCCGTCAATGCGCGCGATGCGATGGGCGGCGGCGGCGCATTAACGATTGAGACGCTGAATTTCGCGAATAAGAAACCTAAGGAACTGGTGTCTGAGGAGCTGCCCTCCGGGGAATGGGTGCTGATTAAGGTTACGGATACGGGCTGCGGAATTCCAAAGGGTAATCTTGGCCGGATTTTTGAGCCGTTCTTTACGACTAAAAATATCGGGGAGGGGACGGGGCTGGGCTTGTCCACCGTCTACGGGATTATCCGCCAGACCGGCGGTTATCTTGATGTGGAGAGTGAAGAGGGGCAGGGCACGTCGTTCCTGATCTATCTGCCCCGTGCGCAGGAAACGGAAATCGATGAGGTTGAAGATCTGGTCGAGGAGGACGTTTCCCGCGACCTGACGGGGACGGAGAGGATCTTGCTCGTGGAGGATGAGGATGCTGTCCGGACCTTCTCGCAGCGGGCGCTTGGCAATAAGGGCTATGAGGTGCTGGCGGCCGATTCGGGAGAGAGCGCGCTGGCCATCATGGAGAAACAGGACAATAAGCGGCTTGATCTGATTATCACTGATGTCGTGATGCCGAATATGGACGGCCCGACTCTGGTTCAGCGGATTCGCCAGAATAGCCCGGACCTGAAGATCATATTCATATCAGGATATAGTGAGGATAAGCTCAAAGATTATATGGGCGCGAATACGTGGTTTCTCCCAAAACCGTTTACGCTCAAGCAACTAGCCTCAAAAGTTAAAGAGGTTTTGGAGGAGTAGGATCAAAATGAGGGCCTTTCTAAATTTGGCTGTAAAATCAGTTGCCGCAGCTTTTCTTCTTTTTATATGCGGGGGCGTTTTCTGGATTTGGTATGGAACCGCGCATGATACGAGCACGCTCCCCGATTCACCGTCTCAAATCCAAAGCGCTGAAAATAGTGTGATCATGTATTCCCTGACGACGTGTGGCCGTTGCACGATGAAAAGGCGGGAGCTCACGGCCGCCGGGATTCCGTTTGAGGAATATTTTATCGATAAAGACCGTGTTGCGGCAGATAAATTAACACGCAAGCTCATCGCCGCAGGCGGCCGTGGCGGCACGATAGGCACGCCTGTTTTTGAAATTAACGGGCAAATTATTCAGGGCAATCCCCCTTTGCGTGACCTGAGGAAACTTCTGAAATAAAGGTAGAGCATCGTTTGTACCTTTTTTGTTCTTTTCCGTTGACATGAGAACAAATGATGTACATTCTTGTGCATAAGAGAGCCGGGCATGTTTCGCATGCGTTGAAGATTCCGGTGGTTTATGCCAGAAAAAGGAGAAGATTCGATGTCTGTAACCCCTTTAAGAAAGAGTGACGATATGAGTAACAATTCCGGTGACAAGCAAAAAGCTCTGGATGCGGCTTTGGCGCAGATTGAGCGGGCCTTTGGGAAAGGCTCGATTATGAAGCTCAATGACGGCACGTCCCCGCAAATGGGAATCGAGGCTGTTTCGACCGGGTCTTTGGGACTGGATATTGCGCTGGGGATCGGCGGGTTGCCGCGGGGGCGGATCATCGAAATTTACGGCCCGGAAAGTTCGGGTAAAACGACACTCGCGCTGCATGCAATCGCCGAGGCGCAAAAGACTGGCGGGACCTGCGCTATTGTTGACGCCGAGCATGCTTTGGACCCTGGTTATGCGAAAAAGCTGGGCGTTGATGTTGATAATCTGCTGATATCCCAGCCTGATGCCGGGGAGCAGGCCTTGGAGATTGCCGATACGTTGGTGCGCTCCGGTGCGTTGGATGTTCTGGTCGTAGACTCCGTCGCAGCTCTGGTCCCGCGTGCGGAGCTGGAAGGGGAGATGGGGGACACTCATGTTGGTCTTCAGGCACGCTTGATGTCTCAGGCCTTGCGGAAGCTGACGGGTTCAATTTCCCGTTCACGGACTGTTGTTATCTTTATTAACCAGATCCGGATGAAAATCGGTGTGATGTTCGGCTCGCCTGAAACGACGACAGGTGGGAATGCTTTGAAGTTCTATTCATCCGTACGGCTCGATATTCGCCGGATTGGTTCAATCAAAGACAAAGACGAGGTCGTGGGAAACCAGACCCGCGTGAAGGTTGTCAAAAATAAAATGGCGCCGCCCTTCCGTCAGGTTGAATTCGACATTATGTACGGGGAAGGCGTATCCAAGCGTGGGGAGTTGCTCGATCTTGGCGTAAGCGGGAATCTGGTCGAAAAATCCGGCGCGTGGTTCTCTTATGATGGGGAGCGTATCGGGCAGGGGCGTGAAAACGCGAAGACCTACCTCAAGGAGCACCCTGAAATGGCTGCCAAGCTTGAGTCCCAAATTCGGGCCAATGCGGGGCTTGTTGCCGAAACGATGCTGGCCGGTCCGGAAAAGGCTGCGGAGGCGGCTGAAGCTGCTGCCGAAGATGTCGCCAATGATAAGGATAAAGCGAAAAAGGCTGCACAACAGGCGGGTTAGATCTTAAAAGAAGACAATTACTTGCGCCCCCTGCTTCAAGAGGGGGGTGCAAGTCCGCTCTATGCAGTATAGGCTAAAAGCGTCTTGATTTTATCTTGGTAGAAATATGAGCAGCTATCCAGAAAAATAAAAGTTGCAGGTGCGATCTGTGAAGGTGTTGATCAAGATTAGGAAAGGTCATCCAAGAGCTGTTTTGGTATACCATTATATTTTCGCAGGTGCCGTTTTACCTGATTCCAGAAATTTTCAATACCGTTTATGTGAT
>JAGRKA010000073.1 GCA_020442475.1 Alphaproteobacteria bacterium
TCAAATATTTAAAGTGGAATATCACGTTCGGGCTACTTACCACTGCTCAGATGGACTACCTGAACGCTTTGACCGGCTACGAAACCCCGCAAATGATCTATAATGCAGTGACGTATGATGTTATAATCGACAATGTGAAAGCGAAATATAAGGGGGGAACAATTACGGTGATTAACAGGGATCCTGAATAATGCAAGGCATACTAAAATTCGGAGACCTAAGCGACTACAGCGACGCTGCAGAAGTGGGAACGCTGCGCAGTCGGAAAAGGGGCTACACCTTAACACCGGTGGTAGACGACAACCGAAACGGCAATCCCGAAACGATTGCTTATGAAGTTGAAGTGCGGGCGCTATGCTTGGAGCTTGACGAAGATTTCCTCAGTGGAACGGAATACTATTTTATGATTGATTTCGCAGATGAGGCCAAAGGAGCCTACCTGGGGCTGCGGGAATATATGATTGATTATGACGGGCAAATAACCCGAAACGGGATTGAGTATCACGAGGTGCGGCTGTCTTTCCATATCCCCGCATCTTCTTATGCGTCTTATTTGCCGCAGGCTGCGCCGCCGGGGGGGGCATAATAATGCCGGCGCTTGATAATTTAGCAAAGATACCAAGACGGGCCATGGCAAGGGCGATAAACAAAACGCTGAGCCATGCCCGCACCCAGTCGATTAAGGACATCCGGGGGAAATATACCATTTCAGCGGGGGACTTAAGGCCAAGAATCACTATCGGTCGAGCCAACGCCACCACGCTATCCGGGTATATAGAAGTAAAAACCGAAAAAACCCGCCTGGGCTACTTTTCCCCATCAAGTCGCATTGTTCAAAGCCGCAGGGGTAAACGGGTCGGGGTGTCTGTAAAAGTAAAGCGCGATGGACCTCGAAAAGTGGTAAGGATAGGGTTCCAGCCTTTGCGAGACATCGGAACCAGCCCGAGACAAAAGCGCTTGATTTTCAAGAATACAGGAAAAAAGAAGATATCCTACCGCGGCAAACGCAAAGGGAAGAAGATAGACGAGATTGTACCGATGGCTTCAATCTCCTATGCTGCCGCTTTCAAAGTGGCTGCCGAGGAAAAGCTACATCAAATACTTGATCAAGATCTGTATGAAAAATTTAATGTAGAGTTGGAGAACTACTTGCGTTACGAAAGGAGCAAAAGATGAAATTGATATTGTTGCTGATTGCAGCCCTCCTATTTGCATCTCCGCTGGCGGCCCAGAGCCATTTCATTTTAAATGATTTTGGCAATCTGGAGATCACCGGGAACAATAAGTATTCGCTGAAAGTCGCCTTCATGGATACCAGCTTGTTGCGAGCGGAGAATCGATATAAGCAGCAAGCCCGCTTTACCGGCGCCGCCACACTGTATTTGTATGCGGACACCAGCGACACCGTAAACTCGCCTGCTGATACCGCCGGGACTTATACCCTTACCGCTCGGCGGTTGGATGACCAGATGATTGGCGAGGTCGATACACTGTTTACATTCGGCTCCGGAGTCGCCTGGGACCCTGGCGAGAACGCCACCCGCCCACGGATATTTGACATTCATACCAACATTGGAATTGTGGGGTATGAGTTCATTCTTACCCGGGCCGGAGCGACCGGAACGGCTACGTTCAATTTCAAGGTGCTGTATCAGCGGTATGATCGAAGATAGGAGTATAACATGTCGATGTTTTTGATCTTCTGTGCAATGGTCCTGGCCAGCGCGGCACTCTACGCCATCCACGAGATGGCGGCTGCGAGCAACCGCGGCCCGCATAGCTGGCTGCCGAAGTGGTTTTTCAAAACCAATGGATGGATTCACATCGATGGATACCACTTTTCCGGCTCGGCCAGCCGGATCCTGCTATTCTGGGCCGGTTACATCTTCGCCACCGAGGGCAGCTTCAGTTGGTTGCATCTGGCGGTGATCTGGTTTGCGGATGGCAATATCATGAGCACGTTCATGCACACCATTTGGATGGCCAGGGGTTACCGGGAGTTTGCTCCGCTGATCTGGGTAAATGATTTTATCGATGGGATAAAAAATGCCTGGGATAAATTCGAGGGAATATTTTGATCGATATTCCCGAAAAACTGGAAGAGATATTCCGTTCGCGCGATTGGCAATTGGGGCATGAAGACGCAAAAGAGCTAATTTTTGCCCTGGAGCAGGCCGGGCTTGTGATTGTCGATCGCAAAGAGTTGGAGGATATTCGCCAGGCAGTGAAGGAACATCAGGAAGCAGACGACCTGCTCTATCATAACCTGACCCTGGCGGAAGCTTACTGGCGTGACAAGACCGGTCGAGATGATGGATTTACCAGCCTGGCGGCGCTCCTTGCCTTCCTTGTGGAGCGGGCAAAAACAAACGATGCCAAAAACGATGCCAATAATATTAAAAATGAGATGTTGAGACATGGCGCAAATTAACCGGCCAGAATCCAGTTATTTTACATTGATATTAGTCGCCACCCTGATATCGACACGCCAAAAACAACACCACGCCGGCAGATACTGACAATGCCCAGGCTCCCCCAAGTGGGGGAGGGTAGGTCGCCCGGAATAATCGCTCCCGGCCTAATCTACCCCATGCACATACAGACCACGCAATGAAATACCTCATTTCATTCAGGTTGATCGGGCTGTTTCTGTTATGCCTGGAGCTGGTCATTACCGCAGTTGGCTGCATTTTGATTTGTCTCCCTATTACCCATAGCGCTAAGCAACCAAGAAAGCCCGGCGAACGGAATCGCCGGGCTTTCTTGTGATTGTGCAGGGAAGTGAAATTTGCCCCTCTCCCCCACCTCGACCAAAAACATCTCATCAACTTTTCGATTTCTTCGCGCAGTTGCTCGACACGCTCGGAATACACTGAGCCATTCTCGATCCGAATAATGACGGTGGTCATAACCACTTTCCTCCCCTATCGACGTAAACTGTTTTTCTATGCGTCATATAAGCCAGCCATCACTCCAGCTCCATCAGATATTTTTTCACTGTTTCAAGACTCGCAACCCCGATCGCTTCTCGCATTTCCTGCATACTCCGCCCTTCCTCTATCATCTGCTGTAGTATCTCCAGACGCTCCGCTTTTGTAAGGCGGCGGGCAGGGTGCTGCTGCAAGCCGTCTTTTCGTACAACAACATGAGCATTGCCATTGATTACGTTGCCAACGTGAGTGCGCGACTTTCCAACCCTGCGCCCAATTTCCGCTTTGTTGGTGATTCCACTATCCCACAACCGCAAAATTTCTCTGTCTGTTGCGCTCAAAGCCTGCTGCGCTTGCGGTTGCGATTGCGCATGGAATCCAATTACTGGTTGCGGTTGACTTGCGATCTGAGGGGGCGAAACTTGCGCAACGTTGCGGGGTTTTTGCGGTTGCGGGCATGGTTTCGGTTGCGGTTGCGGTGTTTCGGTTGCGTTACTATAGACGGTTGCGCAAATTCCGAATACAATATTCACCGCAATCAACGCAAGCGAAACAATCAAGCGAGTAATTGCGCTTTCTTTGTGCCCGGTTGCCTCGCTTTTATAATCACCCTCAATTTCTTTTAACGATACATCTATTTCTGCACTGCGCTGAATCGCTGCGGCATCATTTCCTACCTTGCCATCATCGAGAACATTCTTTTCGAGGTGCTCCTTTTCTTTCAACAGCGCAAGATAGCGGGGATTTGATGCTGCACCTATAACGGCTTTTGCCCGGTTTTCCGTGACGTTCTCCTGCGCTCTGTAATAACCGCCCCCCCAATTGATGCCGGCAAAAAGCAAAAGGATCGCGGCTTTTGTGGCCCACACTTTCACCGAATCACCATCGAACACATCTTTTGAATGCACAAGGTATTCGCCAAGTGTAAAGCTAATGCCGAGGAAAGCAGCAAGAACCAAGGCAACAAGCCAGCCAGCAGCACCAAAAACAGTATTTAAATCACCTACTACCAAATAAATAAAAATTGCAGCAAGTATGCTGTTTCCTATTCCCGACAAAAGCAATCCATACCATGCAATTTCTTGAGATTTTGATTTTTGTTGTTTCATAGCTTCCCCTTTATTGCTTCGATCTTGTCAATCATTCCGCGCCAATGTTCTGCTGTAACGCGGAGATATTTCTTGTTCTTTTGCTCGCACCCCCGGAGCGCTGACTTCATCTCCGAGATAAACGCATCCAGGCCGCTGGATTTTGATAATGCGACCTTTTGCTGTTTGCGCCGGGGCGGTGGTTTAACCTTTTTCTTAGTGAAGAACATGGAGGACTCCTTTAAAGTTATTGCCCATACCCTATAAACTAAAAAACCCTACCCCATGATAGACATCCCCGCAAGGCCAAAGGTGGGAGCCTTTGCG
>JAGRKA010000074.1 GCA_020442475.1 Alphaproteobacteria bacterium
CTGGCAATATTCACATTGACGCATGGCTCAAACATGGCCTCATTCGGCTCTGCCGTTGCCGCCAGTAGATCAATATCAAGCCCCATAAGCCCTATACGGATTTTCTTGCCCTCTTCCTGCCGAGTTCTGGCGGCGGCAATAGCTTCCTCCGCCGTATCAAATCGGGCAATTCGATCATCTATTTTGTAAACGTAAGGCTCGCCGCCACTTTGAACGATAGCAATGGCCTGCATCAGCTTCGTGTCAAAGCCCAGAGTGCATACGGTGAGAAGGGTCACAAGATCCATTTTATTCCGAGCGCCTTATTCTTCCATCAATTTATCAAGATGGGCATACTCGTCCGGGACTCTGGCAGAGGTAATATCCAAAACATCCTGCTTACTCAGGTCCTCAACGCCTAAAACTTCTCGCGTTAATTTATCCAGAAGTTCAGGGCTATATGGCGTGAGTCTACCCGCCTGAACGTCCGCTTCTCCTTCGGCTATGATTTTTTGAATATCTTCGCCGTCACCGGAACCATTATTGCTTTGATCCATACCCTTATAGCCCCTTAAATCCTTTACTTTTCTGTGCATCTTTATCAAAAGTCACAAGCGTTTCATAGCCATGAATGCGGCCTATGTCCTGAATCAGGTAATCAGAAAAATCAGCTTTACCCTGCTCATAGCATTTCAGGGCACGAATACAGCTTTCCAGTGCCTCAACATCAAATACCGCCACAGACAAAATATCCTGCAATGTGTCTACCCTGTCTTTTTTTGGCATTTTGTAAAATGACTTTAAGACCCAGTTCAATTCACACAAAACAATGCCGGAAATAAAAGCAGGGCTATCAGACGTTAATCCTTCAATGACAGTGGAAGCCTTTTTTGCCTGCGCCTTATCATCCTGCATGATGTAACGCACAAGCACATTCGTATCTAAAGCAACCCCCATGCCCTACTCTCCCGCATTCTTCATGATGGCTTGATCCATATCCTCTAGCGTAGCGGCTGGGCCTTTATATTTCATCCGCCTCTTTAAAACCCTTACATCAAGGGTTTTTGGCCGGAGCCTATACCCCCCCTCTTCCAGCATTTCAAAAATGATTTTATCGCCTGTTTTCAGGTGCAAACTGTCCCGCAAGGCTTTTGGTAGTGTAATCTGCCCTTTTGTCGTTAATGTTACTTCCATTTCAAAGCCTTTCTATTATTGTTATTCCTTACTTTAAGGTAAGGAATTTGTGCCAATTTGTCAAGGATAATAGACAAAATAATCCCTGCCATCCTCCTGCTGAATATCCTCGCTATCCGGCTCCTGCCCTTGCGTATCGCTGTCCCAGACTTCGGATTCCAAGGGGTGTCCGTCCGCATCTTCCACGCACTGAACAATATCGCCCTCCACATAGATTTTGAGGGGTAGTAATATGGTTGCAAGCTGGCTCATGGTTCGTTCCTTTCTCCTTGATAGTGCATTTCCGCCATATTTTTGATGCTTTCAATATCAAAGCCGTGGCGGTCGGCTAGGTGCATCAGGTCGCAGATTAAATCTGCTATCTCGTAATCCTGCGCTTCCCTGTCGTGCGGTTCACCCTTGCTTGATAGATATTCGGACATAGCGTTTCCGGCATGTTCCGCGCGTTCTTCATTGTTCATTGGCATTGTTTTTCCTTTCCTAAAGTAGTGTGAGCTGTTCGCCGTTAATAATCGGGGTTAAAGTCTTTGGAGGGCGGCTTTCGTCCTGTCTTTCTGCCGGGTCAAAAAGCCGTCCATGTTTGCCTAAAAAGTAAATGGCGGCGGGCGTGTATGCGCCTGTGAATGTCTCCAATGATAGAGAATTGCCATGTATGATCTGGGCGGCTATTCCGCGCAAAGCGAGCTGCACATAGAGCATGTGATAGGTCATGCGGTTCAGCTCTACGGCGTGAACGCTCATGCAATCCATAGGGTGAAAGCCCTGCTCCTGCACTACGTCAGCCGCCGCCAAAATCATGCACCCTGCCCCTGCTGCCGGATCGCTCAAGGTAAAATATCCTTTATCTTTGATGATTTCCGAGACATTCGGAATCTGCAATTTCGCCATGAATTTAGAAACGTCATAGGGTGTAAAAAACTGGCCGTTTTTGGTATCGAGGGCGTTAATCTCTCCGGCAATCTCCCCCAGAAAATCACAACCGCCGCCGCTTAGTGCCAGTGTTACCAGACTTAAGAGTTTCGGCATTTCGCGCACATCGTCCTTGTTGCGGTAACTACCGACAATCTCCATATACCGCGCCTCCAGCTTCTCCGCTTTTTCTTCGTCAGGTTGTGTTTTTTTGGCAAGGGCGCAATAGGCCATTTCGCACATATTCCTGAAATTATCCTGCCGGTGTTTGGAGCGGTCTATCCCTTCCAGTATCTTGATAAATTCTTTTTTGAGGTCTTGGGATGGCTTTATCATGCCGCACCCCCTCTCAAAACATCGTTCCAGTCGTCGCCGCGCGTATCAGGGCTGTGGCGTATAATCTCGCCGCCAAAGCCGCCTTCTTCAATCGCGCTCAGGATTTTGTCTGTGAGGCGGTCGCCCCCTTGGTCGTTGTCCGTAATCAGAACAATTCGTTTGATGTTCGGGAAATTATCGGCAATCTGCCGGATGATTTCGGCCTGATCTGGAGACATGCCCCCGCCTGTAGCGGCATAGATGGCGCTTTCATTCGGAAATAACAGGGCGTGACTTAAAGCGTCTATGACAGCCTCGGACAAAATTAGGGTGTCATCCCCTGCCCTCACATTGGAACGCCAGAGCGTTTTTTCACTGCCGCGTACAAACAGGGCTTTGTCTTGGCTTTTCAGTTCAAGGCCGCAAATGCCTTTGCTGTTGTAGTGAGGAAAGGCGGCGTTGTTGTAACGGTCGGCAAAGATGCGTCCTGCAAAACGCGGGGAAGAAAGCAACTCTTTTACAAGCCCCCTGCCCTCCAAATAAGCATGGTTTTGTATGGGTCTGCACCGCCTGAACACTTGCGCCACGCGCGCGGGGTCATATTCCTGTTCTTCGATCTCCCGCACATAGTTTTTGATTTCGGGCATTGAGACAAAGCCGCCAATCCAGCTTTGCAATTCCCGCCCGATTTCCCCTATGGTTTTCTGGGTACGGTTTTCAATAAAATCAATAATTGTGCCGTTGTCGCTATCATTAACGGGAGAGAAATAAACCCAGTTGCCGCCGCGCCGTGAAATAATGATCTTATCTCCAGCTTTGCGCATGGCTATACTGCTGCGGGTGCTTTTTTTACGGTCAATCTCATAACCAAAATGCGCGGCATATTGGGTTAAGTTGATCTCGGATTTGTAGCAGGAAAATTCAAGTTGCTGTGTCATGCCGCACCTCCCGCAAATAGCGGAATATCTGCGTTACTTCTTGTTTCACTGCGGGTTTTGACCATCCCCACGGCCCCGCCTCCGGCGTGTGCGCTGTAATAGTCGATGCGCTCCGGCGTTGTAAGAATGACAGTTGCCCCGTACAGGCCGTTTGCTTCCTTGTGTCCGTTCTTGATCTGGATATGCCCCAAGCCTGCAAGGTGCTTTTCGGCGTGTGCTTTGATGATGCGTTTCATGCCCCTGCCCTCCTAGTATTCACTCGGCAAAAGCAGGGTGTCGTTGCAGAAATAAAACTTGATGATTTTCAGCGGAAAATCCGTTACGTGAATTTCTTCCGAATAAAGGGGATTGCAGTTTCCATCTGTGCAAGACAGCGTAGCGCCCTGCCCTTCTGCATTTAACGTCAGTTCCCAGAGAATAAATTCTTGCCCGGCCAATGCCGCCAGACAGGATTGACAGGCAAATATCTTGTCAATCAGCCAGTAAGCGCCGCCCTTCTCTGCCACGTATTGAACGCCGTCTGTGTAGAGGTATTTTCTAAAAAGACTGTGCCTGTACCACGTTTCCGAACCTGTGAAATATCTTAAATCCTGCTCACAAAGCCCTTTTTCGGTGTATCCGTTTTCTGTGATGTTCATTTTTTTGCTCCTGATAGAAATTATTTTCCGAGTGCATGGCGCACATGCACTCTTGCCCTACGGCGAGTGCGGGGAGGCAAGTGCAAGGGCGGTTTTTCGTGAATTTTGGAGCGAAGCGGCCGCGAGGAATTGGCCGGGAACCGGACAAGGGGAAAATTCTCGAAAAAGCGGGAGCAAAGCGACTTTACCCTTGCGCGCGCCAGGGGCAGCAGCCCCTTAGCAAAACAAAAAACACCCATTCCGAAGCATCGGAATGACCAGATTATTTTATTCTCGCGTTAAGGATCGTTACCTTTGGCCGAAACC
>JAGRKA010000075.1 GCA_020442475.1 Alphaproteobacteria bacterium
TTAAGAACGCTGCTGCCGAGCGTGTCTTCGATCACTTTGTATTCGTTCTGCAAGCTCAGCATTTCGCTTTGCATGCGTGCCATCTGCTCTTCATCGATGCCTTTAATCTTTCTGGGCTTATCTGGCTCATTGAGCCGCTCTTTCGGCGTACCGGCTAGAAGAGCTTTGGCATAGGGAACGGTGTAAACATTCATGCTGTTCATCAGCTCGGCGCACTCGATCTGGCGCATAGGCTTCATCTTTTTCAGGATCCGGAATACGCCGCCAGAAACCATTTTGTCTTTCAGCATATCGACCGCTTCTTTGCAGACGCCGTCCAGCATTTTCCGTTTGAGAATTATACTGCGGACATCGACATTCAGGGCTTTGGCGATCTTTTCTTCGGACACGCCTCGTTCAACGGCGCGGACGATCATCTTATGCTCCTGAATAGTGGAGAGGCGATTGATATGCTTGTTGTAGGTGAAGGATTCATCATCGGTGGAAATCAGGCATGTGACCTGCTTTTCTTTCAGATCCTTTAACGCTTCAATTCGCAAATGACCGTCCAGAAGGTAATACCGTCCGGATTTATCGTTGCAGGGCGTCACAGCAGGCGGTTCAATTATGCCGACTTCCTTGATGGAGGCGAAGATCTGTTTGTATTTGACCTTCTCGCGAATATTTGGCGCGGTTACTTTTAACGGGATGATCTGATCGAGCTGCAATGTTACCGTCTCGGTTTCAAAGCCTAGCTTGATTTTGTCTTCCTTTAAGGGGAGGTTTTCCAGCTCAGACATGGGCGGAGCCTTTCTGTTTGATCATATCGGCGATTGGTTTTGGGAAAGATGTCAGCCCTTCGGCTTTCAAAAGGTTTTTGAAATTTTCATCCGTGTACATCTGGCGCAAAGCTTCTGTGATGAATATCAGGTTGTTGTTCACCATCTCGGACTTGCGGACGAGGACACGCTTTTTGTTCACGTTTTGCTGATAGGCTTGGATCACATCCTGGGCGGAAGCAACGTTTGTCCTGCGCCGGGATGCTGCGCCTTTACGCATGGATTTGCCGCGCATGTTCCGCTCTTCAATCAGCTTTTTAGCCAAAAGTAGCCGTTTGCCACGCAAACTTTTATTCTCGTAGGCATCCTGTAGAGCCTGTTGCTCCTCACCGGGGGAGTCCGCAATCAAGGCCGCAAGGCTGATCGGAATAACGCCGCTTTCAACAGCAGAGATCAGACGCTCTTCGCCTTTTTCTATCAGATTAGAAATATCCCGGACATACGGCCAGGCAAGCCCCGTCTTTTTAGAAATGTCGCCGATGCCGTATCCTTGGTTTCTGAGCAGCTCAATGCCTTTCATCAAATCCATGGGGTTGTGTTGGCGCCGCGCCATATTTTCCACGAGGCTCATCACCATAACTTCTTCTTCGCTGGCATCAATCACCATGGCTGGGATTTCTTTCTGGCCGCAGGCAATGAAAATCTCCAGCCGTCCTTGACCGCAGACCAGATCGTAATTTTTGCCGGATATACCTGATGTACTGCTGGTGACGGTGATGGGGCGCTTCAAGCCAACCTGCACTACGTTTTCGGCAATCTCTCGGTATTGCTTTTTGTTCCGCACGCGCGGGTTTGGAATATACACCTCATGCACTGGGATCATTTGAATGGTGTTATTGCGGGTAAGGTTTTTCATGCAGCCTCCAATAATTGAGTGCGGGTCGTGAGAGAGAAGAAATCTTCCAGATCGTCAAATCGATACATGTCCAGCGCAATGCCATTACTGTTGGCGAGGCGCAGCTTCGGATCTTCGACATCAAGGGCAGGCAGAAGATAATAATCGAGCGGCTGTTCGTTCGTTTCATCCATGCGGATGGCAATGCTGATATCAGGGCGCAGGCCACTATCCAACCTGATCCTCCATTGATTTCGGCCAGAGGCGGTTTGATAACAGCGGCAGATGATGATGGACACGCTGATCTCCCCGTTTACAAAAATCAGATCTGAAGTCACCTCACGGTGGACACTGCCGCCCAGATCTTGAATGCGGTGAATGGTGTCTTCAACAATTCCGGGATACATTTTTCGGAGCTTGCGGTTGATCTCGATATATCGGTAATCGCGCTCCGGCGTGTATCCAATCATTTTATAGGCGCGGATTAAACTGCCAAAGCGGCTCTGATAGGCGCTGCTTGAAGGCATGTCTTCCATTTCATCAATCAAGATACCGGAAAGCCAGCCTTTGCGCTGGTGCAGATCTTTGAGCTTAGTGAGCAACTCTTCATCTGAAAACTTACGGCTGCGTTCTCCAATAATGGCCTGCGCAGTATAGAAGTAGCGTGTATCAATGATCGCTTCGAACACGCCTTCAGCACGCACCCACATATCAGGATCATTATTGACGCGGCGTTTTTTGAGCTTGCAAGAGGTGCGGTTGAAAACGTTATTACCAATATATTTCTCGTTAATCAAAATCTGGTGAACAGTGCTGCGTGTCCAATCCCGATCTAAATCCGTTGTAACACCTTGTGTATTGAGCTGCTGGGCAATCTCGGTTTCACTCATCCGCTTATCGACAAAACAGTGATAAATCCAGCGAACGGTTTCTATTTCATCCTCCGGTCCCGGCACCAAAATAACGCGGTCGGTCTGCAGGCTTTTATGCTCACCGCGTTTGAGCGTGCCTTTATCATTGCCCTGTTCATCAATCAGCATGCGGCGCAAACCGAAGCCCGCCGGGCCGCCCTGACGGTAGCCTTTCTCAATGAGGCGGCATTGCCCTGCAAAGACCTTAGCCGACAGCTCGCGGCTGTATTCGCCAGCCATGGCACGTTTTACGCCCTTAACGATGGTTGAGACAGGAGAGCCGTCATTCTCGAATTGCTCAGCCACATACTGGACATCAATTCCGGCGCGGCGACAGACATACTCGTAATAAGCGCTTTCATCCGCATCTTGGAAGCGTCCCCAGCGTGTGACGTCCAGCACAAGAATAGCTGTAAACTCAGCGCGCTTGTTCTCAACATCGGATATCAATCGCTGCAAGGCTTCGCGCCCGCCAATATCAAGACCGCTTTTTCCCTGATCGGCATAGGTGCAGATAATCTGAATATTCCGCCGCTCGGCATATTCCCGAATAGCGTCTTCCTGATTTTCTGTTGAGTATTTCTGGTGATCGGTCGACATGCGGACATACATCGCCGCTTTCTTCACGCCACGCTCATCACCGTCTCCCGGTTCCCGGTTGTTTTTATAATTATCCATTTACGCCGAACCCGTTTCATAACCATTAGCTCTTTGCCAAAAATACCAAGCAAGACCCAGGGTCTTTTAAACCGGATCATCGCAAAATGCTCTTTTGTCCATCATAAACAAAGGAGTGCTAAGATGTCTTTTTCTAAAACGGACCAAGTTTTTACAGGATTAACACAGGAAGAAATTGCGAAATTGATTGCCGAAATGCTGAGGGATCAATACGGGAAATCAGGATCAGCCCGCAAAATAATCGGCAGAAAAATTGGCGTTGATCCACGTACCGTCAAGAATTGGTATGAAGGAAATAGTGCGCCCAACCTCGCGCATTTCATAACTTTGGCCAGAAGATCACCCGTGTTTGTGGAGTGGTTTTTGCGACATAGCGGTCATGATGATTTGGCAGAGACACTTCTTGCCCGATCAAGAGTTGCGGAGAATGGCAGCAGCGTTCCATCTCTCGAATTTTATAGTATCAAAATTGATCCTATAAATATGGAAGAGCATCTTGAAGTTATTCAGAATCTCAATCAAAGACAAGTATGGTTCTATTTTCAGATCCAGCAAGGTCACTTAGTGACTGCGCGTGATCTAGTCGAGGTATGGCAGGTCGGTCTAGCTACTGCCAAGCGAGACATCGCCGGGCTAGTAAATCTGGGGCTTGTTTGCTATGTTGGTTCAAAGCGATCTGGTTTCTATGTGACTGCTTGCGAGCATCTAAAAGTTTAGTTCAAATCCCAGTCACGCAACCAATTTTTTTATAAGAAAATCAAATAGTTACATGAAAAGCGCCGCAAGGCGCTTTTCTGTTTTTAGCCCCAAGGGACACTCACGGGACAGTAGGAAACAAACAACTACAATCACTTACGATAAGTGTCCCTTCGCTGTCCCATGCCTTGGTATGCAAAGGCTAAGTTACTGTATCCCCTGTATATTTTCCTGTTACAAGCATAAGAGTTGCAATCTGTTGTGATTGATGGCTTGATGAGTGTACTTGTTTTGTTCTATTTTGAATTATGGCGACGATCGAAAAAAGAGAA
>JAGRKA010000076.1 GCA_020442475.1 Alphaproteobacteria bacterium
TTGCAGATGCGGCCCGTACGATTTCGAAAGTCTGGAACGGTACTCAAACGGAAGGATGCGAGAGGCTGGGGCTTGATCTCTATGGGACGAATTTCCAAATACAGGTCTGGCAGGCTTTGTTAAAAATTCCGTTTGGAGAAACGCTGACCTATAAGGATATCGCAGGGCAGGTCGGGCGTCCCGGTTCTTCACGCGCGGTCGGTAATGCGGTCGGAGCAAATCCGGTATCTCTTCTGATCCCGTGTCACCGCGTGATCCGGGCAACCGGCATCATCGACAATTACGGCTGGGGCAGCCCGCGTAAGAAGCTGTTGCTGGCGATGGAGGGACGTTAAAATTTTCTACACCATCGCAAAGCCTCTAAGACGCAAAGCGGGCGTACGTTATTTTAAAATGACTTGCCTAAAAGCAACGTTGGTGACCGTAGCTTTCTTCTAAAAATTTTTCATTTCAAGAAACTGAACCAGTTCCGGGCTGATCTTAAACGTTGAAAATTTGTTTCATGCATCATCAATATCCTCGTAATAGCTGATTTTCCAGCGAACATTTCTGGAATTGATATTCTTGATTATTTCGTAAAAATAAGCGTCATCAACCTCTGACAACGAATGTCCCATCACCAGAATTTCATTAACATTGGCTAGAGCGGCAAAGAAATCCTTGTTTTTTCCAATGACCTGCTCGACAGGTTTAAACGATCTCTCATAATAACGGCTTATTTCTTCCTCTGCCAATTCAGCGGACCAGCTGTACTGGTCGCTCATTTCATCCATCCATATTTCATGTTGCTCAGGTGTCAGGCCTTCCGGTTCTTGGATAGGGGGAGATGATTGTGAATCTTCTGAAATATCGTGACCCAAGATTAAATCATATTCAGAACCCACTTCTGCCTTGTTATGTATGTATAGAATATGACTGCGATCTACACCGTAATAATGCTCAAGCGTATCTGTATAGTTGAAGCTTAAATAATGCGCATTTTTGTCCACGTTAAGTTTTTTATCAGAAATGCTTTCAGGATACTCGACCTTTAAAATAAAATCTTTAAAAGCTTTTCGCAGGCCACTGGTTAGGTCGTCTATAATCCTTTCTGCTTCCCATGATGCCTCGCCTGATCTTTCCGGCTCATAATCGTTCATATAGTTACGCACCCTGTCCCACACTTCTTCAGCTTCAAACTCTCCCAAAGCGCTTTCAAAGTCAGACCATTGCGATGATGAGGATAAAGGGCAAGTGGCTATAAGAAGTTTGTAAATATCGTTATGATGCTTTTGTAAAAAGCACCCAAAGGATTCATATTTAGTATCAAGGCTGTGATAAAGATCGAAGCCGTTTCCTATCACATACAGTTTTTGGGCCATAAGTTTTCTCTTAATAATAAAGGGCCATGTACAGCACGCTTAGCGTCTTTGCGATTCCAGATCATGCTTTGTTTTTGATCACGGAGTTTCACCGTCACAATAGGGGGAGAGATATCTTATTTTAAGTGAAGTACCCCTAGAGTCCCAAGACATCCTTCATGGAGTACAGGCCGGGTTTTTGGCCGTCCGTCCATAGCGCGGCGCGGAGCGCGCCTTTGGCAAACAGGGCGCGGTTTGTCGCGACATGGCCGAGTTGGAGCCGTTCCCCGTCCGCATAGAATGTTGCCATATGTTCGCCGACGACATCGCCGCCGCGTGCAACCGCGAAACCGATATCGCCTTTTTTCCGTGCGCCGGTCTGGCCGTGCCGTGCCCAGTCCGCGACCGTCTCCAGATCGACGTTTCGCCCGGCTGCGGCGGCCTTTCCAATGGCTAGTGCCGTGCCGGAGGGTGCATCGACCTTATGCTTGTGGTGCGCTTCAAAAATTTCAATATCCCAATCTTCGCCCAGCCTTGCCGCAGCTTGTTCGACAAGAGCCAGCAGGATATTTACACCGATACTCATATTGGCGGCATAGACGATCGCTGTTTTTTCAGCCGCTTTCCGGAGCTGCGCTTCATCTTCTGCGCTTAGCCCCGTCGTGCCAACGATCAGAGATTTACCATGCTGCGCAGCCAATGCTGCATGGTGAAGCGTGGCTGTGGGGCAGGTAAAGTCAATCACGGCATCGGCGCGCTCGAACAGCTTGGCCGCGTCGCTGGTAACAAAATAGCCCGTTTCGCGCTCTTCACCCGGCAGGACAGTCCCGCCCGCCAGCTCCACGCCATCCCAGTTCCCGGAGAGAATTTCTGTAACCAGAAGGGAGCCGACACGGCCCATGCACCCAACAACACCGATTTTCATGTTCGTCATTTCCTTTTTTATTTGGACAGGGTTATTCGTCCTTTGTGTCTATCCATATGTTGTATCCAAATGAAGACATGAATAAGCATGTCGTTCATATTTTAGGTATACGGAAGAACAGTCAAGTATGTTTTTTGTCTGGGCAAGAGAAGGAATGATAAGGCCAAGAGGCTTATTCTGCTGCAATAATTAGACTGCGTCGAAGACTATCATACAGGGCAATGATAAACACCTTCATTCCGTCTTATCCTATCTTCCAGTTCATCGATGATTTTCTGACCGACGAGATAAACCCCTGTTTTATCGCTGATCACAAGGTTTCCAGAAATACGTAATTTTGCTTGGGCTGCAGAGATACAGTCTTGAATATCGGAAACTTGTAGAGAGTTACTGGAATCTGTTGACAAGAGCTCTACAGCGGGAAAGGTCCCGTTACATCCGTTAACGGCGGTTTCTCCAAAAACAAGCCTGATACCCTGCTCTGCAGTGGTTTTCCCAGTTACGGTTTTACCAGAAGCTCTAAATGCGACCATATTCTTAATCCTTTTCCTTACGCAGCGAGAACCCTAGCTCTCTTTCAAATCCTCCCAGAACTCCTTTGCTTTTTTGAAGAAGCCGCTGGATTCGGGGGAGTGTTTACTACCGGTCGTACCGTCCCCGATAGATTTATCAAGTTGACGTAACAAATCCTGCTGCTTCTTGTCAAGATTAACCGGCGTTTCGACAAAGATTTCGATATACATGTCACCGCGAGCTTCGGAGTTCAGGACCGACATGCCCTTGCTTTTGAGCCGGAATTGCTGGCCGCTCTGTGCGCCTGCGGGAATTTTGACCTTGGCGGATGCGCCTTCGATGGTCGGGACCGTAATCTCACCGCCCAGCGCAGCCGTCGTAATCGGCAGCGGGACCCGGCAAAAGAGATTAGCGCCGTCCCGCTTGAAAAATTTATGAGGCTTGATCGCCAGCAGGACGTAAAGATCGCCCTTCGGACCACCGCGTAGGCCTGCTTCGCCCTCGCCGGACAGGCGGATGCGGCGGCCATGCTCGATCCCCGCCGGAATTTTGACTTTCAGGGTCTTATCCTTTCGGATACGGCCTTCACCGCGGCATTTCGTGCAAGGATCCTTGATGATTTTACCGACACCCTGACAGGTCGGGCAGGTTCGCTCGATCGTGAAAAATCCCTGTTGCTGGCGGACGCGGCCTGCCCCCTCGCAGGTCGAGCAGCTTTCTGCGCTTGTGCCCGGTTGTGCACCGGAGCCGTTACAATTATCGCATGTTTCGTTCACGGGGATTTTGATGGTCATCTCTTTGCCGCGGAAGGCGTCTTCCATGGAGATGTCCATCGTGTATTGCATGTCCGAGCCGCGGGCCGGGCCGCTTGCACCGCCGCGCCGCCCGCCCATGAAATCGCCGAACATGTCTTCAAAAATATCCGAAAAACCGCCCATTCCAGCCCCCATCCCGCCGGGGCCGCCGCCCATAGCCGGATCGAAGGCCGCTTCGCCGTAGCGGTCGTAAGCGGCGCGTTTTTGCTCGTCTTTGAGGATATCGTAGGCTTCGCTGATTTCCTTGAACTTGGCTTCGGCTTTTGCGTCGCCCTTATTCTGGTCGGGATGGTATTTCATGGCCAGCTTGCGGTAGGCCTTTTTGATCTCGGCGGCGTCCGCGCTTTTTTCAACGCCCAGTGTTTTGTAGAAATCCTTGCTCATCGTCCTGTCTTTTCATAGGAGGGGGCCACCGAAGAAGAGGGCGGCGCCGCGCGGAAAATATCTGCAATCCGCGCAAAAAAGGAGCCACTTTGTGCTGCCGGTGTGATAGTGGCTTCCGACATTTTTGTACCGGTTTGCGCAGCCATCAGAGTCCGGTCATAGCGTTCGCGGCTTTCCCGTGTTTTCAAATGCGCGTAAGCCT
>JAGRKA010000077.1 GCA_020442475.1 Alphaproteobacteria bacterium
CCGCCTATGTCACGCTCTCGGTTGCCGAATATTTCCGGGCTCAGGGGCAGCAAGTCCTGTGTCTGATCGATTCCGTAACACGCTTTGCGATGGCACAGCGGGAAATCGGCCTCTCCGCCGGAGAGCCTCCAACTTCCAAGGGCTATCCGCCCACCACCTTCGGAGAATTAGCCCGCCTGCTGGAACGCGCAGGCCCCGGCGGCCCGGGGCAAGGCTCCATCACGGGGCTGTTTTCCGTGCTCGTGGAAGGCGACGACCATAACGAGCCGGTCTCCGACGCGGTGCGGGGGATCGTGGACGGGCATATCGTCATGAGCCGCGACATTGCGGACAGAGGGCGCTACCCCGCGATCGACGTGCTCAAATCGATCTCGCGCTCAATGCCCAAAGCCTTAACCGATTCGCAAAACGCCGTGATCCGCCGCGCCAAACAAGTAATCTCAACTTATGAGGACATGGCGGAACTCATCCGGCTTGGCGCTTACAGAAAGGGCAGCGACCCGGCTGTGGACGAAGCGCTGATCCTCTATCCGCAGATCGAAGAATTCCTGACACAGCACAAGGACGAGTCCACCACCATCGAAGACAGCTTCGCCCGCCTGGCCGCCATTGTGGGGATGGGGTAGGAAGACCAGTATAGTTCAAGTGAATTCTTTAATGAGTGTATTACATCGGTAGCGGGTAGGATGCTACACAGTTTGGTGTTTCAGAGACAACCATATTGGACAGCTTTGCTCTTTTATTCGATAGTTCCTCTACGCTAGGAGAGAGCTTTTTAAACCAGTGTTCTGCTAATGCCTCCGCAGTTGGAGAGGGCCCTATGAGATATAGCTTTCCAAAAGTAGGTCCTCTCTCGTTGCAGGAAAGAAACCCTTGCTTATTAAACATATCCAAAAGACTGTTTTTGTCCAATGAACCGTTTGTTAGAATTTCATTCAGAGAGGATGTCTTTCCCTTTTGTCTGAGGCAATTTTTTGCCTCGAGAAGTTCTTTAGCAACATCTTCAAGCAACGTACCGTGGACGTAGCTCCCAATATTGGGGTCATCCAAGGAGAAAATAGATCCGTGATCACAAAAAGAGTCTATTTGTCGCATCATAGCCTCTTTTAGAAAACTGAAATCAACTACCATGTCCGCTTGTTCACCATCCGTGGCTAATCCACCAGAGCAAACAGCCTGTATTTTATACCTGTGCCCGTGAATGTTAAAACATTTCGACCCGTGCTGATGCTCTCTGTGAGCTGCATCAATGCCTATTTCCCTGCTTACATAGTGCATAATTTATCATCCTTCAGTGACCTTAATTTCTATTTCCAAATGATTTAAGTGAAGGTGCGAAATATGTCAATAAAAAACTATTTTATTGACAATGTCTCTCATGGCTGATCTTGATCCCCTTAGAGTTGTCATTGCGAAGTCGCGTAGCGAACGAACCACAAAGAGCACAGAAAAACACAGCGTTTCCACATTTGTCATTTCGAACAGTGCAGAAGCGCTGGAAAAATCCATCCTGATATCCAATTCGAGATGATCCCTCCGCTTTGCGTTCGGGATGACAAAAAGAGAAACGTTCTTCTCCGGCCCTCCGTGTTTAAGAAAATCCAGGACGGAATCGCAAAGGCGCAAAGCTGACGCGGCCAAAAGCGGAATCTTCATTACACCCCCTCACCGCGCCATCCGCATCTCTTCCGGTAAATCCGAATCGGAGAGCGGCGCGAAGCGTTCATAGAAAGACGGCGGGAGACGGAAATCCCACCATTCCTGCGGGAGAGGAAAAAGATCGCTTCCCAAAGAAACCGCACTCTCCCGCATCACCATATCGAGAACCGCCCGATTTCGGCGCACCTCTTCAGATAAATGCGGGTAATCCCGGTGCGCCGGGTTATGTGCCGGAGCAGACGAGTCCGCCAGAAAATCGAACACCGTCCCCATGTTGAGGAGCACGCCCTTTTCCGTCTCTACCCCGCAATCCACAGCCATGCCCCTTGGGTGTGCGCCCGCGCCGGGTGGGGAAAGCAATCTGGGTTCCTCCAGCCAGTGCGGATTAGCCCTCACCCGCGCCGTTTCGAGCATACGCGCCTGCGCCTCCATTGTGCGCAGCCCATCATACAGAATTAAGCGATAACCCGCCCGCCCAAGACGCGCCGCGGCACCGCACACGATTTCCGCAAGGTCTTTGTAAAGGAACAACCTAGCCTGTGGACGGTAGATGCGCTCGCCAAATAGCGTATTATCCTCCCGCGCATAAGCCAGTTCCACCCGCAAGGGCAGCTTATCCGCAAAAGGCTCCATCGGGATCAACGTTTCGCTCTGGACGCGGCCTATGCTTTCCATTAAGGTCTTCCTCCTGAGAATAAAGGATAAAGTAAAGCTCCATGAGTGTGAAGCAGGAAGAAACCGCCCAAGGGTGCGCCCCATGCAGAATTCCCGTTGCGGACACCGTTCTGGATATGTGCCAGAGCGTTGGTGCGACAATTATCAGCTTCCTGCGCGCGACCGGACGGCTGGCTGAGTTTATAGGCCGTGCTGTCTCGCATTGCTTTATGCCGCCCTTTTTCCCGTCCCAGCTTATGCGCCAGATTATCGATATCGGCTATTATTCCCTGCCGGTTGTCGGTATGACCGCCCTCTTTACCGGAATGGTGCTCGCCCTCCAAAGCTACACAGGCTTTACCCGCTTTAACGCAGAAGGCGCCGTCGCAGGCGTGGTCGTTCTCTCGGTTACGCGGGAACTCGCGCCCGTGCTGGCTGGTCTGATGGTTGCGGGCCGCGTCGGTGCCGCGATTGCCGCCGAAATCGCAACGATGCGCGTGACAGAGCAGATCGACGCGCTGGTGACGCTCTCCGTTAACCCGTTCAAATATCTGATCGCCCCACGCCTGATCGCAGGCACGTTAATGCTGCCGCTGCTGGTCTTTGTCGGCGACATTATCGGCGTCTTTGGCGGCTATGTCGTCGGCATCTATAATCTCGGCTTTTCGCAAGGTTCCTACCTGTCACAGACATGGGATACGCTACAGACGATGGATGTCGTCTCCGGGCTGGTTAAAGCCGGCGTATTCGGCTTTATCGTTGCCGTACTGGGCTGTTATCACGGCTTTAATTCAAAGCGTGGCGCGCAAGGCGTCGGCGCGGCCACGACGAACGCCGTTGTATCCGCCTCGATTATGATTCTGGTTTTCAACTATATCCTGACGCAGATTTTCTTCTCATGAGCGATTACAAACTTGAGCTTCGCGGCGTAAAGAAAGCCTTCGGGGATAAAAAAGTCCTCGCCGGGGTAGATGTCGCCGTCCCCGCCGGGAAGTCCCTTGTCGTGATCGGCGGTTCAGGGACCGGGAAATCCGTCATGCTGAAATGCATCCTCGGCCTGCTGGCCCCGGATGAAGGATCGATCATGGTAGACGGCCAAGAAACGGTCGGCTTGCGCCCTCGAGAACGTGACGAGCTGATGCGTAAATTCGGCATGTTGTTTCAGGGTGCAGCCTTGTTCGATTCCCTAAAAATCTGGGAAAATGTTGCCTTCGGGCTTGTGCAGGGCCGCGGTATGGACCGCAAACAGGCCAAAGAAATCGCAATCGAGAAGATACAGGCTGTGGGCCTGCGCCCGGAAGTGGCCAATCTCTATCCGGCAGAGCTGTCCGGTGGAATGCAAAAGCGGGTCGGGCTGGCCCGTGCAGTCGCCGCCTCGCCGGAGATTATCTTTTTTGACGAACCGACGACCGGCCTTGACCCGATCATGGCCGATGTCATCAACGATCTGATTGTCCAAAGTGTGAAAGGTTTGGGTGCCACGGCGCTATCCATCACGCACGACATGTCCAGCGTTCGGAAAATCGCCGATGAAGTCGCCATGATCCATGAAGGCCGGATTATCTGGCACGGCAGTGTCAAAGATCTCGACAACTCCGGAAACCCTTACGTCGATCAGTTCATCCACGGCAAAGCCAGCGGACCGATTACGCGGCGCGTTGCCTGAGGGTTAACGCTTCCTGCACACGCTTTGCGGTAGCGCAGCGGCGAGTA
>JAGRKA010000078.1 GCA_020442475.1 Alphaproteobacteria bacterium
AGCGTGGCGATCCAGCTATAGAACTTTACGATTTAAAGATGGATTGCCGCGTCGACGCTAACGCGCCTCCTCGCAATGACGAGAGAATCCATGATCGCCAGAAATCAAAAATCAGATTTAAGGCCCCTTCTCCGAACCCGGATAGAAGACACCCCGGACGCGTTCTCCGCCGGTTTGGCTTGCGAAGATGCGGCTGGTATTCGTATTGAGATCGACCTGCGCTTCGTCACCTTCCAAGATATTGGGGCCGCGCCGGATACTCACGCCGCCGGTCAGGCGGGCGATATTCGTATCCGCCCTGTAAATACCGTAGGCACCGGTTACGACTTCGCTCGGCGTGGTAATCACGACATGGCCTTTGGCTTCCAGCGTATCCAGAGCACGCTTTCCGGTTTTATCATCCTTGAATGTTGCAATAACGGTATCGGCCTCCAGCGTGTCGCTTTGCCCTTGTGCATCGGTCCGGACGACTTTGGCTTGTCCTTCCGCGATGAGCCGGCCTTCTGTAACGTGATATTCGAACCGGTCACGGGCAGTAACGATCTGGCCCGGCCCGGTCATTTTCAGATTCTCCCCGGTCATCACAGCCAGACCCTTATCAAGATCATAATCCGCTTTATCGCCATAGGCCGTATTCTCCTGAGAACGGATCACGACGCTGCCTTCGGCCAGAACCTGACGGATATCCATGTTCGTGCGCTCGGTTTCACGGTAATGCGCCGTTAGTGTTTCGGCCTTTATAGATGTCGGCCCCTGTTCGGCCATGGCGTTTTTCTTTGCGACAAAGAGCTTTTCCGCGCGGTTCCATTCCAGCGTTCCATCTGCTGTGATCTCCAGCGGTTGTCCGTTCTCGTGCGTCTGAGGTGCCGGTGCCGTTTGGGCGTGCAGCTTCATAGGCGCGATGAGAATACAGAGCATGAAAAACAGGCTGCTTATTAAAGTTCGAGAATAGGTCACAGAGATTCTCCTTTCCCACTTAAAAGACCGGGGCTACGTGTAAGGACAAGCCGGGCCGGGCCGGTAAAGACAAGAAGGTCACGCCCGGCATCTGCTTGCAGTCCCTTGGCGTTTAGCGTGCCTTCCGGTCCGTATATATAGACATCGGACTCTGAATGTGCCGTACGTTCTCTCATATTGATGTGGAGTTGGTCCGTTTCCATTTGGTAGCCCCGATCATGAAAAAGCTCAACATGCCCCTTCAAAAGCATACGCCGTGTATCCTGCCGGAAAGCGCCTTGATCGGCGCGCAGTGCGACCCATGCGCCCTCATTCAGCAAAATATCGGCAACAGGCTTTTCGAGAATAACAAGATTTTCATCCTTATCGCTTTGGATCGCACGTGCCGCCGTCAGCGTATAAGGCTGGTCCTTTTCATCGACGCTTTCAAAACGCGGCTCAACCAGCTCGTTTTTCCGGGTGGTCTTGGGCATGTCAGCTTCAGTGACCGCGATGATGGATTTTTCGTTATGCAAGGCGTTCCATGCGAATAAAAGAGCGATAATAAAGCCCGCCAGCAAGGGGAGCACGATGCGCATTCTGCGGATAAAAACGGAGTATTTCGTACTATAGACGGCGCGGCTTCCGTCACGGCGGCTGAGCCGGTCAAGCCGTTCCTGAGATAAATCTTCCGGGGACGTATCGGATAGGCGGTCCTTGTCCATCAATCCTTAAAACCCTTTTACGGTTCCTAGTTTCGGCTCTACCCTAGGCGATTCCGGCCTGCAGGCAGTCCTGCAAGCGGATCATACCGGCCAGCGCGGTTCCATCCATAACGATCAGGCTTGTGATGTAACGGCCCGGTGTCTTGGTCATGATATCCAGCGCCTCGACCGCCAGACAATCCGGATCAATCGTTTTGGGGTTTACGCTCATGATATCGCTTGCGCGCTTGTCCAGCAGGTCTTTCGTCATATGACGTTTCAGGTCGCCGTCCGTGATAATCCCCGCCAGATTTTCTTTCTCGTCTAAAATCAGGACGCAACCCATATTCTTTTCGGTCATAGTCAAAATAGCTTCACCCATCAGCGCGTCGGTTCGTGCGAAGGGAAGAGCCTCTCTTTTTTGCATGACATCAGACACTTTCATAAGCCGCTGTCCCAGCTTTCCGCCGGGGTGGAAGACTTTATATTGCTCCGGCGTCAGCCCCATACGCTCCAGCAGCGCGATCGAAAGCGCATCCCCCAGCGCCAGCATCATCGTCGTGGAGGTCGTCGGCGCCAGCCTGTTCGGGCAGGCTTCCGGGACGTTCGGCAAAAGCAGGCAGATATCAGCATAACGCGCCAATGCACTTTCCAGATTGCTCGTTATGGCGATCAGCGGGATATCGAAGCGGCGCGTATAGTGGATCAGGTCGGACAGTTCCGGATTTTCGCCTGAATTGGACAGCATGAGCACAACGTCGTTCTTCGTGATCATCCCCATATCGCCGTGACTGGCCTCGCCCGGATGCACGTAATAGGACGGCGTGCCGGTGGAGGCCATAGTCGCCATAATCTTGCGGGCGATGTGGCCGCTTTTCCCGATCCCGGCAACGATCAGCCGTCCGTAATGATTTGCGGTTTTCAAGGTGTGAATTGTCTCGACAGCTCTGGAAAAATTTTCGTCAAGCATGGCGGAAAGTTTAACAAGGCCGTCAATTTCATTCTCAAAGACCCGCTTTGCGCACTCAATATCTTTGTCGAAAGGCGTTTCAGGCTTCATATCCAGCGCTTTCATCTTATCTCTCAAGAATTATCGTTTACGTTTAATGTTCAAAAATATCGGTATCCGCCCAACCGGCCAGATCCAACTCCGCCCGGACGGGCAGGAAGGCAAAACAGCGGCGGGCCAGATCGAAACGCCCTTCGCGCTTGAGCATACCATCCAGAGCGTCCTTTAGCTTATGAAGATGCAAAACATCGTTAGCGGCGTAACGAAGCTGGTCTTCCGAAAGCTCGGCGGCGCCCCAGTCGGAGGATTGTTGTTGCTTGTTCAGCTCGACATGAAGCAATTCACGGCAGCAATCACGCAGCCCGTGCCGGTCCGTATAGGTCCGTACAAGCTTCGAGGCCGTCCGCGTACAGTAAACGGGTGCACAATCCACGTCCAGATAGGCTTTGATCGCCGCAATATCAAACCGCGCGAAATGAAAGATTTTTTCGATATTCTCATTGCTCAGCAAGGCTTTGAGGTTCGGTGCATCGTAGCCGTTTCGATCAAGCTGTACGATATGGGCCGACCCGTCCCCTGCGGAAAGCTGGACCAGACAAAGCGGGTCACGGGCGGTTTGAAGTCCCATCGTTTCCGTATCGATCGCAACTGCGTCCCCGAAATCGAGGTCCGCAGGAATGTCTTTCTTATGCAGGGTAATGCTCACAAAATCCTCCCGCTCTGCTTATGGCCGGTTTCAAAGCAACCTGCGTTTTTTGCGGTGGTGCCCAGGAAAGGACTTGAACCTTCACTCCCCGAAGAGAACTAGCACCTGAAGCTAGCGCGTCTACCAATTCCGCCACCTGGGCCCTTTTTCGGCGTTATCAACGATCACGCCGGTACGATGTTCGCAATGTCGTATATCACTCTTGCATGAATGTCAATCAGACGAAAGTGGAATAAGTAAAAAATGAAACGATTATAGCGGTTTTCAAGCGCGGTTCCCGAACAAGGCCGTCCCGACCCGTACATATGTTGCGCCCAGCGGTACGGCTTTTTCAAAATCGCCGCTCATTCCCATGCTTAGTTCTGTCAGCCCGTTCTCATCGGCCAGTTTTTTCAGGAAA
>JAGRKA010000079.1 GCA_020442475.1 Alphaproteobacteria bacterium
CCAAGGCTAGAAAACCGGCTGCCAAAGAACCTATTAAGGGCCACACGCTGGGACGTACCAGATGGTAAGGATGAGGCTTTCCAGTCGTTGAGTATTCTATATTACCGGCCATGATCTTGTTCTTCCGTCTTCAGGCTTAGGGGTTAAATTCTTCAATTGGTTGCTTTTATAGCAGGATCGGCATCATTGTAAAAGCCTTCTACAGCATCTTCAAGCTCTTCGGTTTCTGCCGGAAAAAAAGTATAAGAGAGTGTGATGGTTTTAACATCAACCATATTCGGGTCCTTGTCCATCTCCGGATCAACATAGAACACGACCGGCATGGAAACGCGCTGATTTGGCTCAAGTTGCTGCTCATCAAAGCAGAAACACTGAATTTTGTGGAAATATTTTCCAGCCTTGGGCGGTGTCACATTATACAGCGCCATGCCGTGTGTAATATGGCTGGACTTATTCTGCGCACGGAAGGCCGTTAAGCCCCGCTCTCCAAGGCGGACTTTGATTGAGCGAACTTCCGGTTCAAAAATCCAAGGCAGTTTCCGGCTGGTATCGGCGTTAAACTGGACCGTAACAATGCGGTCTAAAATTGTTCCCGGCAGGCTTTCCGCCGTTTGTGTCGTGCCGCCGAAGCCGGTGACGCGGCAAAAAACGCTATAGAGTGGAACAGAGGCAAAGGATATGCCGATCATAACGGTAACGGCTAGTAGAACAGATAGGCCCATACGCGCGTTTTTCCGGGTTTGTTCGGCAGCTTCGTCCTGAACTGTGCTTTCGGAGTTTTGATCGGAAGGGGCTGTCTCGTCGGGCATAAGCGGTTACTCTTAAAAAAAATTTACCCTAGTTGTCCTGACGCGTTTCGTTCAAAGCTTCCAGATCGGCCTTGTAATTCTTATAGGCTTCTCTGCGCGGCGCATGATAATTTTCACGCCGCTCCTCAAGGTCGGCTTTATATTTTAACCGCTCTTCACGATAAGCAAGCTGGCGTTCGTAGATATTGCAATAATCCTGACCGGGATCGGTTTCTACGGTCCCTATGCCTTCGCCTTTGAGCGGTTCACCGCATTGCACAATCTTACCCTCAGCAGCGTGTGAGGGGGCGGGTAAGCCCGAAAGCAGGGCGGCTGCGATAAAAAGAGCGGATATAAACAGTTTCATCGTAAGGCTCCAGAGTCGAAAAACATGCTTCCTCCAGTTTACAGGAAAAAGCCGCAAGGACAAAGCGGCGATCTTTGATTCGGCTTATCCTGCAACGGCTAATCCTTGTGAAATCCGGATGACCGTCACCGCCCAGACCAGTAGGCCAAAGGCGCCGATTGCGGCCAGAACGGCTATATTTTTCCAAAATTTACGTTTATGCAGATCACTCAAAGGCATGGGAAAAACTCCTTTATCCGGCCATAACGGCTAAAAATAGGGCAAAAAGATAAAAAATCGAGTAGCCGAACATAATACGGGCGTGTTTCAGATCATCGGACTGGAGCACACGCAGGGCAGAGACGATCAGCAGACCGCCCAGAACAGCAGCTGTGATACCGTAATACACCCATCCGGCCAGCCCTGCGAAGGCGGGAACCAGCGTCAAAGGGACCAGAAGCAGCGTATAGAGCATCATCTGGCGTTTCGTGGAGCGGGCGCCCGCCGTGACCGTCATCATTGGGATACCAGCGCGCTTGTAATCCTCATTGGCAAACAGGGAGAGTGCCCAGAAATGGGGCGGCGTCCAGAAAAAGATAATCGCGAACAGGATCAGTGGATAAAGCGTGATATCTCCGGTGACGGCTGCCCAGCCGATCATCGGTGGAAATGCGCCTGCCGCACCGCCGATCACGATATTTTGAGGGGTACGTCGTTTAAGGCCCATCGTATAAATCACGACATAGAAAAAATTCGCAAAGGCCAGCAGGGAGGCCGCAACCCAGTTGAGAGCCAGCCCCATCAGCATAACAGAGCCGAGAGACAGGATAATGCCGAAGGCGAGTGCTTCTGCCGGGTCTACGCGGCCAGCGGGGATTGGGCGGTCTTTGGTGCGCTTCATCACGGCGTCGATATCCCGGTCGTACCACATATTGAGCGCGCCTGCCGCGCCTGCGTTTACGGACAGGCACAAAATCGCCACGGCGGCCAGAACCGGGTTCATCGCGGAAAAGCCGGGCGCGGCCCACATGCCTGCGAACCCTGTGAAAATCACAAGGCTCATCACGCGGGGCTTGAGCAGCGCAAAGTAATCCGAAACCTTTGCTTCGTTTACCGGGGCGCCGCAGGCTAGTGTCTGGTTGAGCGCGTTCATACCCGGATATCTAGCACATTTTTGCGTAAAGGGAACAGTGTATTGGCAAAAAACGAGAAAACGGAGCCCGTCTATAAGCTCAGATGCAGGCCGGGCACAAGGTCGGGGCGGCGGCGCAGCCGTTCACCGGGCGTCAGGAACGGGGCGGGAGCGGTCGGCGTATGGGATACGGTTTGTATATACTCCCAGTCTTGCTGCTGAACTTTGGCAGCGCCGACAATGGCTATGTCACCCGTATTGCCGCTTTCATGGGTGTTGTGCTTGTCCGACGGATTGCTCCCCATCAGATCGCTAAAATCTTTAAGACCGTCGTTGAAAAAGCCGCCTTCGAATCCTTTGCCGGCGCTCGGGGCGAAGGGGTCGGAAATGTCCGGCTTGTCTTCAAGGAAGCTGGAGACTGTCTGTTCGATACCCCAGAGAAGGTTTTGGGATTCCGCTGTATAGAGACGGCTCAGGCGTGCTCCAAGCTCTTCGGCCAGTTCAAGATAACGTTCCGATAAATGTCCGGGGAATGCGTCCGTGTTCAGATTCAAGAAACGATTTGCGGCACCGATCGGGTCTGCCGATACACGTTTTTCGATCAGGCTGAGCTGTTCTGCCGCAGACAGGTAAAAAGACGGTGCGCCGAGGACGGCGATATCTTCCGATTGCCGGTCTGTGCTTTGTGTAGTGGCATCGGTCTCAAATACGGCGTCATTTGCGATGCGCGTATCCCAAGGTTCAGAGCCTGCATGGTCTTGAAAGCTTAGGGATAGCGGTAAAACACTATACAAAGCGCTGTCACCGTCTCCAACAAGAGGCGTGTGCGCTGTGTCGATTTCACGTGCCGCAACAATAGCCATAGAGCCTGCTTAGCATAAGCAGGCTCTAAAGGCAAATTTATGAATATAGATATGCCCGAATAGACCGGATTTACTGGACTTTCGGCTGAATCTCGAACTGGTGGAAGGGCGGCGGAGAAGGCAGTGTCCATTCCAGTGTCATGGATTGCGGCTGGACATTCCAGTAATTGCCGCTGACCCTCCGTCCGGCTACTAGCGTGTAAATCACGATTAGAACGAAGAACAGCGTACTTACACCCGTGATATAGGAGCCGATGGAGGAAATATGGTTCCAGCCTTCATACGCATCCGGGTAATCGACGTAACGGCGGGGCATTCCGGCAAGACCAAGGAAGTGCTGCGGGAAGAACACGAGATTCACACCGATAAAAGTCGTCAGGAAATGCAGCTTTCCGGCCCATTCGGGGTATTGACGGCCGGACATCTTTCCGATCCAGTAGTAAAAGCCTGCAAAGAGCGCGAACACCGCCCCAAGACTCAGAACGTAATGGAAGTGCGCCACGACATAGTATGTATCATGCAGAGCCGTATCCATCCCGGCATTGGCCAGCACAACCCCTGTGACACCACCGACCGTGAAGAGGAAAATAAAGCCGATGGCCCACAGCATCGGGGTTTTGAACT
>JAGRKA010000007.1 GCA_020442475.1 Alphaproteobacteria bacterium
AACCAAAGAATTCGCGAACAGAAGCCTGCACCGGCTTGGAGTTGATCAAATCGTGCGGCATGTACGTATCGATCTCGACAGAGCTCATACGCTCGCGGATCGCGCGCTCCATGCGCAGCAGGCCGATACGGATCTGATTTTCCATCAGCTCGCCGACCGAGCGCACACGGCGGTTACCCAGATTGTCGATATCATCGACTTCCCCGCGCCCGTCTTTCAGGCCGTGCAGATATTTCAGAATTGCCAGAATATCATCGCGACTCAGAACACGGAACTGGTCTTCTGCCGTCAAATCAAGGCGGGCATTCATTTTAACGCGGCCCACAGCGGACAAATCATAACGCTCCGGATCAAAGAACAGAGAGTTAAACAGAGCTTCCGCAGATTCCACCGTTGGCGGCTCACCGGGGCGCATCACGCGGTAAATGTCGATCAGCGCCTCTTCGCGCGTATCGCATTTGTCGATCATCATTGTATCGCGCACATAAGGCCCGATATTCAGATGGTCGATCCCCAAAAGCGGCAATTCGGAAACGCCAAGATCTTCGAGTTTCTCAAAATCCTCTGCTGTCAATTCATGGCCAGCCTCGAACGACACAAGACCGGTTTTGGAATCGATAATATCAGCTGCGAGATAGTGCCCAACAAGCTGCTCCTGCTGAATCAGAATCTCTTTCAGGCCCTCTTCTGCAAACTGCTTGGCCTTACGGGGGGTAATCTTTGTCCCCTCTTCAGCGACGACCTTACCGGTTTTTGCGTCAATCAAATCATAAGAGATCTTCACGCCGCGCAAACGCTCGCTGTCAAAAGCCGTTTTCCAGCCTTTTTTGTCCTTCGCATATGTAACCGTACCATAGAAGGTGCCCAGAATTTCCTCATTCGACATGCCTTGCACCAACAACGGATCGACCGTCTCGTCATTAGCTTCGCATTCTTTGCGGTAAGCATCCGTCTGCGCGGAATCCAACGCACGCAGCATCGTCGTCACCGGCAGCTTCCGGCGGCGATCGATCCGCACATACATGTGGTCTTTCGCATCAAATTCAAAATCCAGCCAGGACCCGCGATAGGGGATCACGCGCGCCGAGAAGAGATATTTCCCCGAAGCGTGCGTCTTTCCACCGTCATGATCGAAGAACACACCTGGAGAACGGTGCATCTGCGAAACGATCACGCGCTCGGTGCCGTTCACGACGAACGTTCCGTTTGCCGTCATGAGCGGCATGTCTACCATATAGACATCCTGCTCTTTAATATCGCGAATAGAGCGCAGCCCCGTATCCTCATCCACATCAAAAACGGACAGGCGCAGCGTCACACGCAGCGGCGCCGCATAGGTCATGCCGCGTTGCTGACACTCCTCAACATCATATTTAGGCTCTTCAAGCTCATATCTGACAAAATCAATCTCGGCCCGGTCGGAGAAATCCTTGATCGGGAAGACAGAGGAGAAAACTTCTTCAAGCCCCTGAAGATTCCGATCATCCGTTGCGATTTCCGCCTGCAAAAACTGCTCATAGGAACAGCGCTGCACCTCGATCAGATTTGGCATTGCCGCCACTTCTTCAATACGGCCAAAGTTCCGGCGCACGCGCTTGCGGCCCGTGAAACTTTCAATACTGTTAGCCTGAGAACGTTGAGTTGCCTTTTTGTCTGTTGATGCTGCGCTCATGATCAATCCTATAATCTGTGTCGTCTTTTTATCCGGACAAAGCGAGATGCTTCAAAAAAAATTGACAGGTTTAATATCGTTGTCTTCAAACCCGCAGGATTATTAAAATCGGGACCTGACACATGAAAAACACGAAAACCCGCTCTCAATCCCCCTCAAAGCCGGGAAACCGAAGCGGTCTTAATGTCCAGTCTATGTGTATTGCCTGCCCAAATCCTGCGGAATCCTAAAACCTGTCAAACCGGCCGCAACGCCTTCCCGGAAAAGTTCGTTCGCTTTATGGCCTACCCAAAGGGTCTTGTCAACCTCTTTGGAACACGAAAAAACATTTCCCGCATCCAGTCGAACGACTTTCCGCGGGAAATGCTCTTAAACGTTTTAAAATCCGCTTACTTAAGCTCGACAGTTGCGCCGGCAGCTTCAAGTTTGGATTTGATTTCTTCTGCTTCAGCCTTGGCTGCGCCTTCTTTAACGGCCTTGCCACCGGCTTCAACCAGATCCTTGGCTTCTTTCAGGCCCAGACCCGTAATCGCGCGGACTTCTTTAATCACGGCGATTTTGTTTCCGCCTGCATTGGCCAGAATAACGTCGAAGGAGTCTTTTTCTTCCGCAGCGGCAGCATCACCACCGGCAGCAGCCACAACAGCGACAGGCGCAGCAGCGGCAGCCGTCACGCCCCACTTCTCTTCGAGAAGCTTGGACAGTTCGGCAGCTTCCAGAACGGACAGCTCGGACAGTTGTTCAACGATTTTTTCAAGATTAGCAGCCATAGTATTTTCTCCTTTTCAAACAGCTAAAATTTAAAACTCTATTTCTAATGCCTAGGACTTCTCGCCATACGCCTTCGTTACACCAACCAGATCGCGGGCAGGCGCTTGAAGGATACCGGCCAGTTTCGTCGGTGCGGCCACCAGCAGACCCACAAGCTTGGAACGAAGCTCGTCGAGGCTCGGCAGGGAAGCCAGTTGCTGGACATCTTCGGCGCTCAGGACTTTTTCGCCCAGCGCGCCGCCCAGAATAATCAGCTTTTTGTTATCTTTTGCGAATTTATGCGCAATCTTTGCCGCCGCCACAGGGTCCTGCGAGCTGGCTACGCCAGTCGGGCCGGCAAACAGATCACCGATCCCTTCGAATTTCGTGCCCTTGAGCGCGAGTTTCGCCAGCGTATTCTTAGTCACCTTAAAGGATGCCCCTTCCGCACGCAGCTGCGCACGCAAATTGCTGATCTCTTTTACGGTCAGGCCGGAATAATGGGTCAGGACGACAAGCTCGTCATTAGCGAAGCGCTCGTTCAGTTCCTGAATTTCCGTTTCCTTTTGTGCCCGGTTCATCCCCATGGCGTTTCTCCTTTAATCTATTCCAATAACAAAAAAGCAGCGTCCCTTTTACAGGCGCCGCCCATCCGAAAACAAAATAAAACTCCGCAAAACCGGAATTATCATCTCGCCATCTATGCAGGGCTTATAAAATGCCTACAGTCTCGGACAGGCTTTCAATCTCTTTAACTCGCGGGGATGTGTATAGAAATTCCACATCCCCGTCAAGTATAAATTACAATCAGGCAGCCTGTGACAGGCTCTCCGTATCAATCTTGATCCCCGGACCCATGGTGGAGGTCAGGGAGACTTTCTTGATATAGGTGCCTTTCGCGCCCGAAGGCTTGGCCTTCACGATTGCGCTATAGAAGGCGCGGACGTTTTCAGCCAGCTTTTTCTCGTCGAATGAGGCTTTCCCGACACCTGCATGCACGATCCCGGCCTTTTCAGCACGGAACTCAATCGCGCCGCCCTTGGCGTCTTTCACAGCTTTCGTCACATCAGGCGTCACCGTACCAAGTTTCGGGTTCGGCATCAGACCTTTAGGGCCGAGAATTTTTGCCACGCGGCCCACGAGCGCCATCATATCCGGCGTCGCGATGCAGCGGTCAAAATCTACCGTACCACCTTGAATGGCCTCAATCAGGTCTTCCGCCCCGACGATGTCCGCACCGGCCGCCTTGGCTTCCTTGGCTTTATCGTCCTTGGCGATGACAGCCACGCGCACGCTCGCGCCCGTACCGTTCGGCAAGGACACCATGCCGCGCACAGCCTGATCTGCATGGCGGGGATCGACGTTCAGATTCATCGAAATTTCGATCGTTTCATCGAATTTCCGCGCCTTGGCCGTATCCTTGAGAATCTTCAGCGCCTCTTCCAGCGTGTAGAATTTCTCGCGGTCAACCTTACCTAGAGCGTCTTTCATTTTTTTCGTCTGTTGTGCCATGATCCTAGTCCTCCACAACTTCGACGCCCATAGAGCGCGCCGAGCCTTCAATGATCTTCATCGCCGCTTCGATATCGTTAGCGTTCAGATCTTCCATTTTTTTCTCCGCGATCTCCTTGATTTTGGAGCGGCGGATCTGACCGGCCGTATCGCGGCCCGGTGCACCGGAGCCTTTTGGCAGCTTCGCAGCCTGCTTGATGAAATAGCTCGCAGGCGGTGTTTTTGTAATGAAGGTGAAGGAGCGATCTTCATACACCGTGATAACCACAGGAATCGGAATGCCCTTGGAGTCTTCTGTCTTGGCGTTAAATGCCTTGCAGAATTCCATGATATTGACGCCGTGCTGACCGAGCGCGGGGCCGACAGGCGGAGACGGGTTAGCCGCGCCACCTGTAATAGTCAGGTTGATATAACCTGAGACTTTCTTTGCCATTTTGTCCTCCAAATGGTTTTGAGGTTACGTGGTCCGGCTCACCCATGGACTTGGCGGCTGAAGACCTCCCACATCTTTAACGGGCGGGACAATATATGACCCCGCAAAATCCGTCAACTTTTAAATGTTCATAATCGTTCCAGACAAGAATCAAGCCCCCTCTCCCCCACGGGGAGAGGGTTGGGGTGAGGGGGCTACGAACTTTGATATTATCTTATGAGCTTACCACCCCCACCCTAACCCTCCCCCCTCAAGGGGGAGGGAATTTAATTGAATGCAGTCAGCTCAAAGTCCGTCCTTTAGCCCCTTCACAAAACCGGACAGGCCTTGCATCCGGTGGCGCTTGAGGCGCTCGGCATCAAGAATAAGCTGGGCCTTTTTGATGGCTTCGTTTACGTCGCAGTTAATGATGACGTAATCATATTCGCTGTAATGCGACATTTCGTCGGCGGCCTTGGACATACGGTGGCGAATTTCTTCCTCCGTCTCGCGCGTATCCCGCGAGCGGTTACGCAAACGCTTTTCCAGCGCGGCCCGCGCAGGCGGCAGGATAAAGACCGTCACAACGTCGTCCCGCGCGATCTCGACAAGCTGCTGCGTACCCTGCCAATCTATGTCAAACATAATATCTTTTCCGGCCTGCAAAGCGTCCTCAACCGGCTTGCGAGGCGTACCGTAATAATGTTCGAAAACCTTCGCATGCTCCAGCATCTCGCCATTATCGACCATATCGCGAAAATCTTCGGGGCTAACGAAATAGTAATCCTGCCCGTGCACCTCCCCGGCGCGGCGCGGACGGGTCGTCGCAGACACGGAGATCGTCACGTCTTTATTATCTTTGAGCAAAGCCCGCGTAATCGTGGTCTTACCCGCTCCAGACGGAGAAGACATCACATACATCAAACCGCGCCGTTTTAAACTGTCCAAGGTCCAAGCTTCCCTTTGATATTTTCCGTTTCTGGCATAAAACTAACCGGAAAAAAGGGGAAACTGCAATGCTCAAATTCCACCATATTGTGATTACAGGCGCCTCCAGCGGTATCGGCGAGGCTCTGGCCCTGCATTATGCCGCACCCGGCGTCCGGCTCAGCCTTAGCGGGCGCAATATGGAGCGTCTGGAATCGGTTGCCAAGCATTGCCGGGAAAAAGGCGCAGAAGCAGAAGGCGCTCTGGTTAATGTACGAGACGAAGCCGCCATGAAAAACTGGCTCTTAGAGGCGGACAAACGTGCGCCGGTCGATCTTCTCATTGCCAATGCCGGCATTTCAGCAGGTACGGGCGGCGTAGAAAACGGCGAAGACAGCGCGCAAATCCATGAAGTTTTCGACGTGAATCTCAACGGCGTGCTTCATACGCTCCAGCCCCTCCTGCCTCTGATGCACGGGCGCGGATACGGGCATATCGCGCTGATGAGCTCGCTGGCCGGTTTTCGGGGCTGGCCGGGCGCTCCGGCCTATTGCGCCTCGAAAGCCGCGGTGAAAAGCTACAGGGAAGCCTTGCGCGGTTCCTTGCGATCTTCCGGCGTAAGCGTCCATGTCATCTGCCCCGGCTTTGTGACCTCGCGCATGACGGATGTGAACAACTTCCCGATGCCCTTCAAGATCGATGCGGACAAGGCAGCACAGATCATCGCAAAAGGCATAGAACGAGATAAAGGCCGAATCGCCTTCCCCTTCATCCCCGCTCTTTTATGCTGGTTCCTAGGCGCCGCCCCCGATGCCCTCGCAGGACGCCTGTTAAAGGGTATGCCCGCCAAACGGGCTGCGGGAGATCAGAACCGTTTGAGTGAATCATGATCCCACAACACAAAAATCCACGTCACCCCCGCGGCCCTGCGTAGCAGGGCTTAAACAGCGGGGGTCCATAAAGGCGAGCGGCTTTGCCGCTCACATATGGATCCCGTTCGTTTAAGCGAAGCTTACAGCTTCGCCAACGGGATGACGATAGATCATGATTCCCTCAAACGACTTAAAGAGAAAGCGCTTCAAACACAGCTTCCGCCGCAAGATCCGCAAGATCGTTTTCACGTAAAACCTGTACGGCCTCACCCTTAGGCGCATGGCGGACCGGATCGCTATGCCCGGAAAACAGGACGAGGCCGGAACATCCGGTCGCGCAGATCAGGTGCATCGGCCCCGTATCGTTCCCGACCGCCCCGGCGGCGCTGCGAGCCAGCGCCGTAATCTGCCCCAGCGAGGTTTGATCCGTGAGGTCTAGCGCCTCTGGGCAGTTTTGTGCAATCTCCTGCGCGGCCTCTTTTTCAGCCAAAGTCCCGATAATCACAGGCTGAACCCCTTCACCGGCCAGCATCGCGGCCAGCGCCGCATAGCCGGATGCGCTCCAGCGCTTTTCGGGCCGCTCCGGCGCACAGCCCGGCACGAGCAGGACGAAAGGTGATTTTAGCGGGAACGCCCCGATATCGCCGTCCATCCATTCGAGCCGGTCCACCTTGATGTCCGTGATCCCGGCCAGCGCAAGCGTTTGCACATGCCCGTCAAAAGCATGGCCTGCCGTGCGCTCCGGCGAGGTATTGCGGTGAGAACAGCCCTTCGCGACCCCAACCCATTCAGGCCGCCGGGATTTTGTGAACAGGCGGAAATACAAGCTCGTGCGGTCGTTATTCTGAAGGTCGTAAACGCGCGTAAAGCCGCCGCCATTCAGTTTTTTATGCAAACGGAGCCATCCCCCGATATCGGGCAGGCCGGGGCGCTCGTCCAGCCATATCTCATCGACATAGCCGCAATCATGTGCGAATTTCTCAAACGGTTTTGTCGTTAAAAGCGTGATATGCGCCTGCGGATGCGCTTTGCGAATCGCTGCCATCGGCCCAAGCGCCTGTATGAAATCGCCCAGCGCACCCAACTTGACAATCAGGATTCGCTCCGCCTGCTTCCCGCTCATGGTCAAAATCCCCGACTAATTCTTACTCCGCCGCCCTGATCCCGGTGGAACGCGTCCCGTGGAAAGGTCCATCAGGCCTTTCACGACCCGATATTCGGCCTCGCAAAAGTTCGGCGTAAACATCCAGCGTTTTATCGGCCATCTGCTCTTTTGTGAAATGTTCAGCGACATGCGCCATAGCGCGCGTTGCCAGCATAACCCGTTGCTGCGGGGTTAAGGACAGGGCATCCTCGATCGCCCTGGCCAGTGCAGCCGAATCGCCCGGCGGCACAAGCCATCCTGTCTGGCCCCGTAAGATCGTCTCCTGCGCTCCGCCGTGATCCGTCGCGATAATCGGACGGCCCATCGCCTGCGCCTCGACCGGCACGCGCCCGAACCCTTCCGGGTCAGTTGAGGCCGAGACAACAACCGTGGCCAGCATATAAGCCGCCGGCATATCCCGGCAATGATCGACAATTCGTACGCGCCCACCAAGATTTTTCTCCTGAATGAGCGCTTCCAGCTCTTTCCTGTATTCGCTGCGCCCCTGATCGGAACCGATGATTACACAGAACAGGTCGTTGCGCCCCAGCCGCGCCATAGCCTCGATCAGGACATGATGTCCCTTCCAGCGAGTCAGGCGACCCGGCAACATAATGATATTGGCCCCGTCCGGGATTCGCCATTCCCCGGAGAGCGTGATCAGCCGTTCCGGTGTGACAGCAGTCGGGTGAAATTTTTCCAGCGGGATACCTCGGTGAATGAGCCGGATTTTCGAATCATCCAGCTTGTAGTTCTTACGCAGATAATCCGCGACATAGTGCGAAATGGCAATCACCCTCTCACCGTAAGCGATTGCGCCGTTATAACGCCGTTTAGCTTCTCCACTAATATTATAAGGCGCATGGCAGGTCGTCATAAAACGCGCCTGCGTCTTTTTACAGGCCTGCCAAGCGCTCCACGCCGGGGCACGACTGCGGGCATGGACGATATTAACGTTATAGCGCTCGATCAAGCGGCGCAGCTTGCCGATATTTTTCCACATCACGACCGGATTTTTGCTGTGCACCGGTAAATCAATATGGACTGCGCCGATCCGGGCTAGCTCGGACACGCGCGAGCCGCCATTGGAGACGATGATCGCCTGCGCCCCGCCCGCAACGAGTTCCGCCGCTATATCAATACATCCCTGCTCCGCGCCGCCGGGTCCAAGTTCGGGAATGACCTGCATAATCACAGGCTGGGTCTGAAAAGAAGTCATAAATGCGCCAATTGTCACTGCTCTTTTGATCGTATATCTATAAGGCTGGAAAAACGAATAGGCAAGACAAGACCATGCATAATGCCGAAGAGACCTCCGTACCCGTTAGCTACCTCCGGCGCGCAGGAAAACCTGCCTTGGCCTACAGATATTCTCCGCCGGACCCTCAAAAGAGCCATTGGCCGCTTGTCATGTTCTGCGGCGGCTATAAATCCGATATGGAGGGCACAAAAGCTACGTGGCTTGAAGCGCAATGCCGGGCACGCGGGCAAGGCTTTCTGCGCTTTGATTATTCAGGGCATGGGCGCTCCGAAGGGGCTTTCGAAGACGGGACAATTGGCGCCTGGATGGAGGATGCGCTCACCATCCTTGATGAAATCGCACAAGGCCCTGTCCTGCTGGTCGGCTCCTCCATGGGCGGCTGGATTGCCCTGCTTCTGGCACGAGCGCGGGCCGGGAAAGTGCAAGGGCTGATCGGCATCGCTGCCGCGCCGGATTTCACGGAAGAGCTCTATGCACTGCGCCTGTCCGACGCCCAAAAAATACAGCTTGCAGAACAAGGCTATGCCGAAATTCCCAATGATTACAGCGACGAGCCTTACCATTTCACGAAAAATTTCTATGAAGAAGCCAAAGAGCATCTTCTTTTGACACATTCACAAACTGTTGATTTCCCGCTACGCCTTATTCAAGGCATGCAGGATAAGGACGTGCCGTGGGAAACAGCTCTTAAAATCCAGAAAAATTACGACGGCCCGGAAATTGATACGATTTTTGTCGATGACGGGGATCATAGCCTGTCCCGGCCCGAAGACCTGACGCTGATCGATAAGGAGATCAAAAGCCTGTCGGGTATTCTATAAACCCTACACCGCAGTGCGTTTTTTTATTTTCTTTTATATTTCAACTGACCGGAGCTGCGGGATTTCTTGAAACCCGAATCGGTTGCCCGCCCGCTGGAATAGACCCGCCCGCCGGACTCAGCGAAAGGCCATAGATGGAGCACCCGTAAAATCCCAAGAATAAAATAGAAAAAGCCTGCAAATAAAAGCCCGGCGACAAAAGCCTTAATCGTAAGCAGGGAATCGATAATTGCCCAGGATTCCGGCGCAACGCTGCGCACGACGAATGCATAGCTTTCCGGTGCATACTCCGTCCATATAAAGCCCAAAGAGGCAAAATGTGTACCCGCACCCTTTTCATTGGCAATAAGAGAGTCGGGCAAGGAGTCCAAACCGTAATTGACAACGAACAGATAAATATCATGCCCCAGCGCAACCAGCGCCGGAATCGCAACAACAAACATAAAGAGCCGGACACCCTGCATGACAATCCCCTTGATTCACAACAAACAAACCCGGCTTTATCCTAACAGCGATCACTCTTTTACAAAAGAGTGTTCTACGCTCTTGAGTTTTTTTATTCAAACGGCTAGTGTGCCGCGTTCGCCGGGAAGTTAAGGCTTTCCGTCCCAAGGTGAGGTGGCCGAGTGGCTTAAGGCGCACGCTTGGAAAGCGTGTTAGGGCTTACCCCCTACGCGGGTTCGAATCCCGCCCTCACCGCCATTTTCCCTTTCATTACCATCGCTGATAATAGAGGCTTCTAGCGCGCTTGTTCGCGGCGGATTTTACGCCATTGCGCGACGTTCCGGTTATGCTCGGCCAGCGTTTTGGCGAAGACATGCCCGCCTGTGCCGTCTGCGACAAAGAACAGGAAATCATGCTCTTCCGGATGGATGACGGCCTCTATGGAGGCCTTACCCGGATTAGCGATCGGTCCCGGCGGCAAGCCGGGATATTTATAGGTATTATAAGGGGAATCAATCTCCAGATCCTTGCGCAACAACCTGCGCCCAAGCGGACCTTTTCCCGCATCGTCATGCTTGCCGCCGGTCAGGGCATAAATCACGGTCGGATCGGTTTGCAAAGGAATGCCCCGCTTGAGCCGGTTAAGGAATACCCCGGCTACGCGTGCGCGCTCTTCCGGCTTACCCGTTTCCTTTTCCACGATAGAGGCGAGCGTGAGAACATCTTTTACGGTTTTCAGCGGCTCCGAGCCGCAGGGCCGGGTCATCAAACCAGATGGAGCGCTATCTGCTTGTCTGCGTATCCAGAAAGCGCCGGTATTTTGCGAGCTTTCCGCGCTTTTTTCGTCTCCTGTTTCTACAGTGGCTTCGTCAGCAAGTTTTTCCTTCTCTCCTTCATAAATTTTACATAATTCAATAAGGGTGGATAACATCGCATGGTGTAAACGCAAAAGAAGAGCGTTACGGTTTTCCTCCCGCCCATAATCATAAGTCTCCGGTAGCAATACCCCTTCCGCAGGCATAGCCATAATCTCTCCACTCAGGCTGTCTACCCCGTTTAAAAGCCGAACAATCTCATAACTCGTCAGCCCCTCACGGACAGTCACTGCCCGCCGATAGGTCTTTCCCTCGCGTAAAAGAGCCAGAACGTCTTTCATGCTCGCCCCGGGCGGGATTTCATACTCCCCGGCTTTGAGATCGGAGGAGGCTTTCAAAAGCCGCGCTGAAAGCTTGAAAATATCTGCACGGGTGATAACCCCGGATTCCTTAAGAGTGCCGGTAATGGTTCCAAGACCGGAACCGGACTCGACCACGACAAAGACAGGTTCCTGCGCAGGGCCAGGCCTTGTGAATTCATGCGACAGCCACCAGAAAGCGCCAGCGGCCAAGACGACGGCAATCGTCATACTATAGACGAACAGGCCGAGCAGAATTTTGAGGCGCATTTTCATAGGGCACGAAGACCTAAACGGCCTTCATCACAAGGGATGCGTTTGTTCCACCAAAGCCGAAAGAATTGGATAAGGCGCATTTAACGCTCTTTTCCTTGGCCACGCCCGGTACGAGATCCAGTCCCTTGCAGGCTTCCGATACGTTTTCAAGATTGAGCGTTGGCGGCAGAATTCCGGTTTCCATGGCTTTAAGCGTGTAGATCGCCTCCACGGCGCCCGCCGCACCCAGCAAATGGCCGATCGCGGATTTAGTCGAAGACATGGACATCGTATCCAGTGCGTTTGCAAAAAGCCGCTTAACCGCGCCGCATTCAATTCCATCCCCGACGGGCGTAGAAGTGCCGTGCGCATTAATATAGTCGATCTCTTCCGGATTGACGCCTGCCCGGTTCAGCGCAGCCTTCATCGCGCGGAAACCGCCATTGCCGTCTTCTGCCGGAGACGTGATGTGGTGCGCGTCTCCTGACAGGCCGTATCCCGTGATTTCACCGTAAATCTTCGCGCCGCGCTTTTTGGCGTGCTCATATTCTTCCAGTACGACAATGCCTGCGCCTTCACCGATGACGAAGCCGTCCCGCCCCTCGTCAAACGGACGGGAGGCTTTTTCCGGCGTATCGTTATAGCTTGTCGAAAGCGCCCGCGCGGCGGCGAATCCGGCTACGCCAAGTCGGCAGACCGCGCCCTCCGCACCGCCTGCGACCATCACATCGGCATCTCCGAAAGCGATCAGGCGCGAAGCATCTCCGATTGCATGCGTTCCGGTCGCACATGCCGTCACGACCGAGTGATTCGGTCCGCGAAAGCCGTATTTAATTGAAACATGACCGGAGGTCAGGTTAATCAGGGCAGCAGGGACGAAGAATGGTGAAACGCGCCGTGGACCCTTTTCATTGAGCAGCGTTGATGTCTGGTAAATTGTATCCAGCCCGCCGATCCCGGAGCCGATCAGAACGCCCGTACGGTCAAGGGATTCCTCATCTTCAGGCAGCCACCCGGAATCCTCGACGGCTTCTTTCGCCGCAGCCAGCGCATATGTGATAAAAATATCGGTTTTCCGCTGTTCTTTCGGTTCGACGAACAGATCCGGGTTAAACGCGCCGTTTTCAGGTGTTTCGCTATCCGTACGGGGAATGATCCCGGCAATTTTGGAGGAAATGTCAGAAACGTCGAAATGCTCAATTTTCCGAATGCCGCTTTTTCCAGCCGTCAAAGCGGACCAGTTATGCGCGACTCCGACCCCCAAAGGGGAGACTATACCCAAGCCCGTAACAACAACACGTCTCATATCTTATGTCCTTCTTTTACCCGTCATCCCCGCGGCACACCGAAGGTGCTTGCACAGCGGGGATCCAGAAAACGACAGCCCGCATAAGCGGGCTGACTTCAGTAGATCCCGTTTGTTGATGCTCATTTTCGCTTTGCTCAAATTCACCAACAGGATGACTCTATTTTGCAGCTTTATTCGCCTGCATTGTCCTTAATGAAGCTAATCGCATCACCAACAGTCTGGATTTTTTCAGCAGCATCATCGGGGATCTCGACAGAGAACTCTTCTTCAAATGCCATGACCAGCTCGACCGTGTCCAGCGAATCCGCGCCCAGATCGTCGATAAAGCTTGCACCTTCGGCTACTTTGTCTTCCTCGACACCCAGATGCTCAACAACAATTTTTTTCACGCGTTCCGCAATATCACTCATCGTCAATTCCTAATCCTTGTTTATAACCGTATCATTTGTCGGCACTGCACCTTCACAAAACACAGATGCCTGAATCGGGGGAGACTTTATCAGCCCGCACCTCGAATGCAAGTCATTTTATCTGCGTACCATATCCTGTGCGTATCCAGAAGTTTTTTAGCATACCGTCGATGGACGGGTGTGGATAAAAACCGGACGTTCATGTTCTGTCACGCCGTACGTGTTTCCCTCTATCATTCTGTCGGAGACGATGGGTCCAACCTTACTGCGCCGCACAAAATGAAATCCATTAAGCGATTGTTTTTAAAGTACAATTTTCTTATCAAAAAGCGGTAAAATCTTTAAAAATTTACATAAAAAATTAACTAAATTTTCCTATACTGAAGGAGTAGGCCGAAAAAACATTATGTTAAATTAATAGCGCAATTTGGCAAAATGAGAACTCCGGGCATGGGACGCCACCCACAAGGCGCAGTTAAGCTCCGGACATAAAAAAAATAAAGGGCGCACGGCCCTAAGGATGAAACCTAAAACGAGGATGGGTGGGCTATGATTGGAACCAATGGTAACGATGCGTTTTTCTTTTCATTCCAGACGGAATATTTGAATACGACGCTGACAAATCCTTACAGCAGCAAAGAAATCTTGATCGATGAAGAAAAGAACGTCAATACCGGCAGCTATGACGGGCTGGATGGTACTGATATTCTCCTGTTTACGGATTCCGGGGATGTGTTGTTCCTGACGAACGATGTCGGGATGCAGCTCGTTCACAATATAGAGATGTTTCTTGCGGGCTCCGGCGGCGATATCATCATTCTGGCCGATGAGACGGTTGTTTACGGCGACGTTTCCATCTTTGGTTCGCAAGGCGACGATATTCTCTGGTCGAATGCCGGGAATGACTTTATCACCGGCGCAGAAGGAAACGATATTATAGACGGAGGCCCCGGCAACGATGAGATTCAAGGCAACGCCGACAATGACCAGCTTTTCGGCGGGGCGGGCGACGATCTGATTCTTGGCGGCGCCGGGGACGATATTCTTTACGGCGGAACGGATCTCGGCCTGCGTGAACTGGATAAGGATTTTCTGGACAATGTGACTTTCCCTGACCTTGTCGAAGGTGTGAATATTACGAACCTGATCCCGCCCGGCTCTCCGGCGCTCGGCATTAACGGAGAGAATTTAACCGTCGACTTTGACGCGACTACCACTCTAACATTCCGCGAAGGCTTTGCCGGATACAACAACACGCTCGGCATATATAATGTCGCCGAAGACGGCACGATCAATATGGCGCAAATCCTGTGGGCCAATGTGAAAACGGCAGGTATCGATACACAGCATCAGATTGAACTCCCGGTCGGTGAAAATGGCGGACGGTTCGGATTTTTCATCATCGCGGACGGTGATCGTGAAAATAGTGGCTATGGCGGGTTGGACATTACCGGAGACGGTGTGATCCGCTTTGTTTACGATCTGGGCGGCGCGGGTGAACGCGATGCGCAGATCACAGATGACGGAAATTTTGTCTCAATCGTCTATGACGACGGCGTTACAAGCCGGGTTCTGGACGGGCCGCATTACCACACGACTTTACGGGGCGGCGATTCTTCGATCAACTGGGACGGGGAGACACACGCCCTTTCCGGCGTTCTTGACGGCGTAAATCAGGACGTGCTGCGAATCGGGTTCGAAGATCTTCCCAATCTGGGAGACGCTGATTTTGAAGACGTACTCTTTGATCTTGATATAGACCGCATTCATATCGATGCCAGCGAACCCGGAAACGACACGTTGGACGGCGGTGCCGGAAATGACATTATGTATGGCGAGGCCGGGGACGACACGCTTCTGGTCGGCGAAGGTATGGACCAGATTTACGGCGGCTCCGGGGCCGATCTGATCCGGTACACATTCTTTGATGCGTTGGTAGACACGATCTACGGGTTTGAAACTGGCGTGGACGGCGATACGCTCGACCTGTCTTTGATCCTCGAAGGCTATGATGCGCTCACCGATGCGATCTCCGATTTCGTCCAGCTTGTCGATAATGGCGGCGATACGGAAGTCCATGTCAATGTCGACGGCGATGTGGGCGGCGTCTTTACACAGATCGCCCTGATTGACGGCGGTGTAAACGACACGCTGGCGAACTTGATTGATAACGGTAATCTTCTGCTCGCTTAAGAGTATAGAGCTTAAGAGTATAGAAGAGCGTTTTTCACTATCCTGCTTACCTGTTTAACGCTACGGTCTTTGCATGAACGGCGCGACCGATACATTATTTATCCCTTTTAAAAGCGGCAGGCTTGCATGGCCGGACCCGGCATCCCGCATATGTTTTTTTGGCGCGCAGCCTCATGAGGACTTATTACGTTTCGATAAAAGCGCCCTAACGCTTTTGCAATATTTCAAACCCTACGCCGCCGCATTGGAAGCGCAAGGTTTTGCCGTGTGCACGACCCTTGAAGACGTACCGGAGGCGCTGGATATCGCGCTGGTTTTACCGTCCAAGAGCCGTCTGGACTCGGAAAGCATGATCGCTGCCGCCCTTCGGGCCCTCAAACCGGGCGGGATGATCTTGTGCGCCGCAGGCAACAAGGAGGGCGGCACGCGCCTTGCAAAAATATTGCAGCATTTTGGTGTCACGGAGATTGAAAACGTTTCGGCAAATAAGGCCCGTACGGTCTGGGGACGCGCTGAAACGCTTGATTCAGCGGCTCTTTCCCAAGCAATCCGGCAGGGGAACACGCAGATTGTTTTGGACGGGCGGTTTCACTCCATGCCGGGTCTGTTCGGTTGGGATAAAATCGATAAGGGCTCCGAGATTTTGCTGCGCAACATTCCGCAAACACTGCGCGGAAAAGGTGCCGATTTCGGCTGTGGGTACGGTTTTCTGGCCTGCGGTATTCTGGAATCTTCACCGGACATTACAGGCCTCACCTGCCTTGATGCGGAGGCGCGGGCGGTGCGCCTGTGCGAAAAGAATGTCTGCGCTATGCCAAATACCGCTAATTGTACGCTTTCTTTCCGCTGGGAGGATTTGACAAAGCCGGTTTCAGGGCTGGAAAAGCTTGATTTTATCGTGATGAACCCGCCTTTTCATGAGGGCCGCAAAAGCGATCCCGACATCGGGCTAGCCTTCATAGAGACAGCCGCGCGCAGCTTGAAGCAAGGCGGAGAGCTCTGGATGGTAGCGAATGCGGCCCTGCCCTATGAGAAGGCGCTGGAGCGCCAGTCCGGACAATGCGAAAAGCTCTATGAGGGGCAGGGATTTAAAGTTTTTCTGGCCCGAAATTCGAGGAATTATTGACCGGCAAGCTTGGTCAGCCTTGCGATATAGAACCCGTCCATTCCGCCGAGCGCAGCCTGATGATAAGGTAAGACCCGCAAATCGCCCTCATCCGTGAGCGATTCGTCAAACCCGTTGAGTTCTTCCCGTCCGATCGGGATACGCCTTGCGTCCGGGTGCCGCTCCAAAAAGGCTTCGACCTGCCGCTCTCCTTCGCTTTTCTGGAGGGAACAGGTGCAGTAAACCAGCAGCCCACCGGGTGCCAGCATCTCGAAAGCATTGTCAAAAATCCGTGTTTGGAGCTGTACCAGCCGGTCAATATCCTGTGCGGTTTTGAGATAAGGCACATCCGGATGGCGGCGGATCGTTCCCGTCGCGCTGCACGGCGCATCAAGCAGGATCAGTGGAACGGGTGCAGGCGGTCTCCATGCCGAAGCATCAGAGACGATAACCTTTACACGATCTTCCAGCCGGACGCGGCGTACATTTTCTTCCAGCCGTTTAATCCGCGAAGCTGAGCGGTCTAACGCGGTGACGTGCGCACCCATAGCGGCGAGCTGCATGGTTTTTCCACCGGGTGCCGCACAGAGATCAAGAACGCTTTGTCCTTCGAGATCAAGAGCGCCAAACAGCCGGGCCGGAATTGCCGCCGAAGCGTCTTGTACCCACCAATAACCCTCCTCGAATCCATCCATATCTACGGGCGATCCACCGGACAATTTTCGCAGCGAGCCGGTTAAAAGCTCTGTGGCCTTAAAGCATCCGGCCCAATAATTTTTGGACTCCGCATCCCGGATTGTAATGTCCAGCGGCGCTTCAGACAAATTGGCTTTCGCGATTTCAGCCGCCCCGCGCAGCCCGTAATCCTCGATCCAGATTTTAAGAAGCCATTCCGGCGTATTCAGCCGAACCTCGTCCTGCCGCTCGATCCATTCCCGCCCGGTCCGGATCATTGTACGCAGCACGGCGTTCACAAAGCCTTTTTGCCGCCCAAGTCCACAAGATTCCGCCAGATTTACAGCCGTATCGACCGCCGCGTGATCGGCGATCTCCATAAAGAAAATCTGTGCTACGCCCAGCCGTAAAATATGCTGCAAAAGCGGCGGCTTCGAAGAGGGACGGTCTTCGGCCCGTTGGATCAGGTCATCGATCTGGCCGCGCCGCCGCAGAACGGTTGCCACCAACATCCGGCAAAACGCCTTGTCCCGCGCCGGGAGCGCCCGAAACCCTTCCGCCGCGTCCAGCGCGTAATCAAGTGTCTGTTTGCGGTCAAACACATGTTCCAGAACAGACAAAGCCGCCCGGCGGGCTGACAGCCCCTCAAGAGCCAGCGGCTCTGCGCCCGGATCGTGATCGCCGTAAAGCGCGCGCTCGTCAATTTGCGTCATGTTTTTCCCGGCCCTGCGCGATAATCTCGTCTTCCAGCTCATGTGCGTAATCAATCAGCATCTCATAGAAACGGCGTACGAACTCGCGTTTAATCCCTTTTTGTGCTGCCAACTCCTCATTGCGCCTTTTGACCTCCTCGGCACGGGCAGCCTGCACAACCTGCATACCCGTTTGTGCCTTCAGGCGGCCAACGGCCTCAACGACCCGGATGCGCTGGGCCAGAATGTCAATCAATTCGCGGTCGAGCCGATCTATTTCCGCGCGGTATTCTTCAAGCTTATCCGTCATGGCTGGCGTAAAACCCTTTTCACAGCAAGATTTTCATTCTATATCATGGGATATGAGCACGAAAAAACCAAGCCCCGAAACAGCCGAAAAACCAAAGCGCCCGCAAAAATCACCTATGCCGGCCCAAAATACGCCTGAAACACCAAAAGAAATCGGCGGCTATGCCGATGCAGGCCTCCTCGAGCCGACCCGTTACGGCGATTGGGAAACAAATGGCCGGTGCAGCGATTTTTAAAAGAGCCTTTCTAAAACGTTGGATCTTAGTTGACAGATTAAAGCTTTTAATGATGAACTGGTTTTGTCGTAGCTTTAGATCAGGAATATAAACCATGCCCGGCCTGTTTGATCTCAACAATGACATAGCTCGCCTTCATTTTGCCTTTGCCGCTCAGCCGGACGAACAGCAAAGAGCGCGCTATCTTTTGGGATCGCATCATTTAGTAATCCCAGACCGCATTGCCTTCGGTGACGATGCTCCTATTATCGATACGGCGAGCTATACTGTCGGCATTGTGATTGCAAAAAAGGAAAGCATGAAAGGTATGAAGCCTGGTCCTCATGACCTTATTCTTTCAAAACCGTCTTTACACGTTTCGCTCAAGCTTCCTCTTTTGGATGCGTTTAACTATCAAAATTTTAAACCCGGAAATTTGGTCCTCACGACTATGGGTCAGGATAAGAGCATTCTTTCGTATAAAGAACTTAGGATTATTTACGACATTGCACCGGAAGAAAGGACTGTGAGAACAGCTCCTTTTGCGGAGGGTGGGTCCACGGCTAACATTTTTTTGCATGATATAAACGATGTTACAGATGTAGTTAAATTCGTTATTCCATCAACGGATACTCTCTACAAAAAGGAAATAGAACCACAACTTAACGCGTTGGGTTTCATACCTGCATAAATTCTAGAGTTGCACTTCCGATTATACATCTTATGATGGGGCTGTAAGAATTTCACCCACTCTTCAAGGCAGCGCTTATGTCTGAAACATCGCCTCAAAAAATGAAACGGCCCTTATCGCCGCATCTGCAAATTTACAAGCCGCAACTGACTGCTATCACCTCCATCCTGCACCGCGCGACCGGCTATGCGATGAGCATCGGCCTCGTGCTATTCGTTTGGTGGCTGGTCGCGGCGGCAAGCGGGCCGTTGGCTTATGCGACTTTTATCGGGTTTTGTGCCTCCGGGATCGGGATGCTGCTCCTGTTTGGCTGGACAATTGCTTTTTACTATCATCTGGCCAACGGTATCCGGCACCTGATCTGGGATTCGGGCAAGCTGCTGACGATTAAAAGCGCTTATAAGGCCGGGTATTTCGTTCTAGCCTTCACGGCGGTTGCAACGGCTGTGAGCTGGATCTGTATTTTAAAGGGGTAGGAGCACGATCATGAGTATGAAATGGGACGATACAGGCTATAAAAACCCTTTGGCGCGCGCACGGGGGCTGGGCGCCGCCGGGGGCGCGGTTGAAAACTGGATCAAGCTGCGTGTGACGGCGATTGCTAACGCCCTGCTTGCCGTATGGTTTATCTATTTTCTGCATAAGGCCGTCGGAGCCGGGCATGCGGAGTTCGTGGCGCTGCTCTCTGAGCCTGTGCACGCAATTGCGATGATCCTGTTTATCCTCTCGGTCTTTACCCATGCGGCGTTGGGCTGCCGGGAAATCGTGGAGGATTATTTCCACCATGAAGGTCTCAAAATCGCCAAGCTGGTCGGGATTTACCTGTTTTTCACCGCCGCCGGTATTGCGTGCGTATTTTCGGTTTTGAAGATCGCGCTGTAGGAGGAGATCCGGGATGGAATCGCAAAGACGCGAAGACGCAAAGCTGACAGTGGTTGAGGCCGCTATTGAGCGTATAGCGAAAGACGTTGTGGATTCTGTTTTTAAGTTTATCTCAGGCTTTATTTCTTTCTATTTGCGGCGTTCGTCATTGCGAGAGAGCGTAGAGAACGAAGCAATCCAGAGCCATGAAGACAAATTCTGGATTGCCGCGCCGCCGTTGGCGGCTCGCAACGACATGACATTCTGCTGCTTGCCGCAGGGCTGTTTATTAAATTTCAACAACAGACTGATTAAAAATAGAATTGTAAGAATTATCAACGATCGCTTTGCGCCTTAGCGTCTTTGCGATTCATTCCGAGAGAAGAAATGACAAATACATACGAAATTATAGATCACGAATTTGACGTTGTCGTTGTCGGCGCAGGCGGGGCAGGCTTGCGGGCCGGTTTTGGCTGTGCGGAAGCAGGCTTAAAGACGGCGTTTCTGTCGAAGGTCTTCCCGACGCGTTCCCACACAGTTGCCGCGCAGGGCGGGATTTCCGCCGCTTTGGGGAATATGGGCGAGGATGACTGGCGTTTCCATTTTTATGACACGATCAAGGGCTCGGACTGGCTGGGCGATCAGGACGCGATCGAATATATGTGCAAGGAAGCCATTCCCGCCATCATCGAGCTGGAGCATTACGGCGTACCGTTTTCCCGCACGGCTGAGGGCAAAATTTACCAGCGCGCCTTTGGCGGCATGACGACCCATTACGGACAAGGCACGGCCCAACGCACTTGCGCCGCCGCTGACCGCACCGGCCATGCTATTTTGCATACGCTCTATACGCAGGCGCTCAAGCACCGGGCCGAGTTTTTTATCGAATATTTCGCCCTCGACCTGATTATGGGCGATGAGGGCGAATGTCTGGGCGTGATGGCCTGGAACCTCGATGACGGGACGATCCACCGCTTCCGCGCGCACCAGACGATTTTGGCCACGGGCGGGTACGGGCGGACCTTCTTCTCTTGCACCTCGGCGCATACATGCACCGGGGACGGAAATGCGATGGTGCTGCGGGCCGGATTGCCGCTTCAGGATATGGAGTTCATCCAGTTCCACCCGACCGGGATTTACGGCGCGGGCTGCCTGATTACCGAGGGCGTGCGCGGGGAAGGCGGATATCTCACCAATTCCGAAGGCGAGCGCTTTATGGAGCGCTATGCCCCCAGTGCCAAGGATCTGGCCAGCCGGGATGTGGTCTCCCGCTCTATGACCATCGAAATCCGTGAAGGGCGCGGCGTGGGCGAACATAAAGACCATATCCATCTGCATCTGGAGCATCTGGACGCCGATATCATCCATGAGCGCCTGCCCGGTATCGCCGAGAGCGCCCGCATTTTCGCAGGCGTGGATGTGACGCGGGAGCCGATCCCCGTCCTGCCGACCGTACATTATAATATGGGCGGTATCCCGACCAATTTCATGACCGAAGTGCTGGCACCCACCCGCAAAGACCCGAACCGCGCCGTGCCCGGCCTGATGGCGATCGGGGAGGCCGCATGCGTCTCCGTTCACGGGGCGAACCGTCTGGGCTCGAATTCGCTGCTGGATCTGGTTGTCTTTGGGCGCGCCGCCGCCAAGCGTTGCGCGGAGATTATACAGCCCGGAAGTCCGCACAAGCCGATGCGCGGCGATGACGGCTCCCGCGCGATTGCTCGCCTTGACCATTACCGCCATGCGAGCGGCAGCACGCCGACCGCGCAGCTTCGTGGCAAGATGCAGCGGATCATGCAAAATCACGCGCCTGTTTTCCGCACCGGGGACGTTCTGACTGAGGGCGTGAAGCTGATCGACGAGGCTTATCAGGCTAAATCCGATCTGGGAATCGCCGACCGCTCGATGGTTTTCAATACGGATCTTGTAGAAACGCTGGAGTTGGATAACCTCCTCTCACAGGCGGTTGTGGCCATGCATGCTGCCGCCAACCGGGAAGAAAGCCGCGGTGCGCATGCCCGCGAAGATTTCCCGGAGCGCGATGATAAAAACTGGATGAAACATACGCTCATCTGGTGCGATGAACAGGGCAAAACGGAAATCGGCTACCGCCCCGTCACCTTGACGACCCTCACAGACGAGGTCGAACCCGTCCCGCCCAAGGCACGGGTTTATTGATTCATTTAGGGAGGCGTCGAAGGGGAGGGATTGTAAACAAGCCTGCCAATTTTAGGGAACATTTCCTGTTCCAGTTTTTCGGCACGATCCAGAAGGTTTTTCGAAGGGTTGGAAAATATAGAGAATACCTCGCCTATTCCTTGGTATTGTTCCGTATAACTTTCTCCAGTTCGTCCCAAATCACTCAAATCTGAAAAAGTAGAAATAATCATTTCAAATTCCGCTTTCGAAATATTACGGAATGCAGGCAGTTCAAAATTCACAGGAGGAGAATTTTTCCAGAAAATAGCGGCAACCTTCCTGTAAGCTTCAAGCATTTCTTCCGTATAATGATAGCCATTTGCTCCCTTAATCCCTTCACCCAAAACAAAATTCAAAAAGGTGGTTCCCGCCCAGTGCATGTCTGTTTCCGGATTTATAACCTGACTAATTATATTATTATGAAGATAATCATCTACGGCGTCTTCAGAGCCTTCTTTCCCTATCTTCCAAAGCAACAGGGCTGTAAATTTTAAAAAAAGATACGTTGCACTGGTATTTTCTTCCCCTAACGCTTTTTTGAAGCGTTCTATGAAGCGATGGTCAGAGCTAGGAAGCGATATTGATTCTAGGTGTTTGAAGGTTTCTCCTTCCGCACTAAGGAAATCCATGCTTTCAAAAGGGTTAAACGAGAAAAATTCTTTCCAGTACAGGGCCGACAAAGCCCAAGCGTCGGCTTCTTGAATAACAGATAAATGGGCAGCAGATGCCGGGGAAATGATATCTTTTGTCTCTTTTATTTGTTTTATTTCTTTCGAGTCAGATACTTTGCGGTCTTGCCGTGCGTGCGCTGATTCATGGATCAAATCAGTGGATGTTGCAGGCTCGGCTAGAAGAATAATATTCTGATCGGAATGATAAATACCTCTTGCAGGGTATTTCGGGATTTTTTTATACGCCTTTATCATACCGTTGCTGTTCGCAAAATCCTCCAACAACTTGGTCCCGATAGGCGTTTTAAGGGCACGGTCCAGCAAAGGCTTGAGGCGGTCCTTGCTTGGCCCCTTTCTGTTCTGAGACAGGAAATGTTTTTTGAGTGCAACGCTCATGCAGGGTTATATAGATGCTTGTAAATGTTATGTCAATTTTTTTCCTACCTCCAAAATCAAAAAACGGGCGCCCGTAAATTGCGCAAATTCCTGTAGGCACGGGTTTCGTCTGGGCAGGATTTACAAAGGGCAGGAAAACCCTCAACCGGCGATCTTCGACCATTCCCGTGCAGATCGATCCGGCTCAAAATTAGGATACAATTCCTAATTTGTCAAGGGTCTTATTGTCAAGCTTGCAAAGAAAACAACAAAACAGCCCTTCTTTGGCACAGTCAAAGCCTTTAATTATAGGCGTACGCAGCCGGGCTTTGTGCTCTGAGATCAGTTTGCTGTTGCGGGCTGGGCGTAGCTACCGCTTGTTGTTGGGTGGATTGTTCTTTTGTGGCCTGAATTGCTTTGAATGTATGGATCAGCCTTTCAGTCTTCTCCTGCTTTTCCATGGCTGCTAATTCGCGGACATCTTTGAAATAGGCCGTCAAATCCCTTTCAATATACGGTGCACCTTCCGCATGACGCTTTATAGCTGCTTGCAAGGAGTTTTCAGAGACGCGCTCAAGGCGCGCTGCAATGGCGTCCTCCAGTTCGGGGATTTGCTCATTTGGATTCAATAGACTTATCCGCGAGAGAACCTTCTCAGCAAGAAAAATTGCAGCCTGTGAATCGGAAAGACGGGTCTCTTCGCAATACTCAAAAAGTTGCTGGTTTTTAAATCCAGCCGGTTTTGCCGCTGCGTTATGAATAAATTTTAGGGCCTTTTTAAACGGGTTGAAAGCCATCGCTTTTCTCCTCAAATCAAAATCCGGCCCTGTTAAGGGGCTGGAGCAGTTCAAATGCCTTTGGGAGAATTGCTTTAATGCGCCTCCCGCCGGGTTCCCAAGTGAATGGAGACCACAGCGAGCGCTTCGAAGAAGCCATATTGGCTGTGGCGCTTTAGCATTTTTAACGCGGTGCAAGCTAGACCATCAAATCCCGCGGTCATGGCATATGTGCCACAATCATTTCTGTCTTAGAATATCTGCAGTTTATTTGTCAAATATTTTTCAGCCATATATTGCCATAATATATTGATTTTTTCTGTAAATATTATTAATCTCTCCCGCAAGCTGAAAAAAAGATGGGGCGAATATCATGCCTGATAGAATTAATGATCTTTATCTGAATTGTGTTGAGCAAAATGGCTTGCTTCTTGATATGCACCTCTTGGCAGAGCAGGTTTGTTCTGAAGGGCAAACGCGGCGCCCTTATTTTTTTGCACCGAACATTCATAAGAGTTTCAGGATGGTTTCAACAGGGGAACAGCCCTATGATTCCGCTCGCCGCGCAGAGATCGCCCGCCCGGCGGTTTTGGGAACATTTAAACATCTGGACGGAGAGGGACCGGGTATTTCCCATGAAGCGCTTATCATCAAGGAGTCCGGCTCCTGGCATGTTGGCCTGCCAGCCTGTCTGGATATTTTCTTCCCGGCAGCTAAAGCCGTTGCCGAGGATGTTCTGTCCCTCTACGGCCCGGATTATTTTCAGGATGCACAGATTTGTTTCTTTTCACAGCGTCATAATGTTTTGCCGGGCGACCCCGGTAAAACTTCCGGGAAGGATCTTCATGACCACCTTGAAAGCGATCACGGCACAATGGATCTCCTTTATGTCATGACTGACTGTTTTCCAACATTATTTCAGCTTTCTGAAAAAGAAACCGAGCTATACCCTACGGAAACACTTTCACTGTCGCGGTTCGGCCCTGAAATTCGGCATGTCTCTCCGCGAAATGAAACAGGCCAAACATTACGCAGGACCTTTGGAACCTTTAACATCCACCCGAAAGCCTATCTGTATGACGGTATGCCCAACAATGCCGGGTTGAACCTCAAAAGGGCGCAGGAATTTGAACAAGCCGCAACCGCCTATCTACAAAGCCCGGCAAATACGCTCACGCTTTATCCTGATCCTGTGGCGCTTGGAGGGTAAAACCCGTTTTTTCCCGTAAACAAACACTGGAAAGCGGGGGCAAAAGTGCCTACATTCGTCAAAACAACCGGAGGGTACGGCGATTTCCGAAGTTAATGCCAGCGATCTAAGACCGATCGACACGCTTGAGGATGTATGGGCGACCTATCAGGGTGCCGGAGATGAGGCGCAGACGGGTATAGAGGTCGAGCTTGCCTTTTTCGATCCGGACAGCCCGGATTTTGCCCCAATGAATCCCGTTCAGAATATACGCGTTAAAACAGCCGCGAATACCGCTCTTGGCGGGGATTTCGTTCGTAACGAACCGACCGGAGATATGCTCGAAATCGGGAGCGTGCCGGGCACACCGAACGATTTACAAGCCATCCTTGACGATACGAACCGTAAAATCCGTGTTTTAACGGAAGAAGCAGCCAAGGCAGGGATGAAGCGCTCCTATTTTCAGGATTTACCGCATGCGAGTGCCGAGACTCTCCTGAAAAACCTTATGGATATCCCGCGTTACCGCGCTTTTTTCGGGCCGCCGCGCAAAGATATGTGGGATGTGGCGGCTTATTTCTCTGTCTGTAAATCCAATCAGGTCTCGGTCAGCTACCGTGACCCGGACCATATGTTGGAAAGTGTGCGCCGCCTGTATATACTTGCTCCCTTCCTGTTCATGATTACAGATAACAGCTCGGCCTTTGCCGAGGGGCGGCCTGTTAGCGGCCATCCGGGGATGCAGTATAGAACGGCGTTGGGACGGCGCGGCGGCGTGCCGGATTACGTGTTTACCGCGCAAACCGGCGAAGAGTATTTACGCGACCATATCCATCACGTCATGAATAACGCGCTGTTTGTTTATTACAATGAAGAGGGCGAGTTGCTGCGCCTGCCTGAAAATGAGTGGCTGACTTTTCAGGACTTACGCGAAAGAGGTCTGAACACGGCCACAAACTATTTTTTCTCGGAAAGCGTCTTATGGCCGGATGTTAAAATTGCGGCTCTGAAAGATGAAAACGGGCAAGTTATCAATCACCGCTATGAAAGCCGCATGTGGGGCGTCGGCATACACCAGCATCAAAGTGCGCTGTTGATTACGGCGGCACTGGCTTTTAATGCGGCATTTTCAAAAAAAACCGACCAGTTGGTTTCATCTTTTGGGTTCGAAGCAGGGGGTGTGGACCAGCTTCGAGAGCATCTTCAAAGCGCCTATAGAAACGCACGGGCACATGACGGCGCCTTCCTCGATATTTCTTACGGCACCGGTTCGATGAGCGATTTCGCACGGCAATTCGCGGATTTACTGGAGGAAGCCTATGACGGGCAGGGTTTTGAGGGTGCGCTTGCCCCGATTCTGTCGATCTGCCGCACCGGGTTGACGGATGCTAAGATCAACCGGCTTATGTTCCCGACCCTTGAGGAGCTGAATGCGTTCCAGCGTACCTATGATCCCGCGCTCTTCAACGATCCGGAACGCTGCGCCCTGATGCTCTTTGAAAAAGAGCTGCCTGTAGCATTGCAGCGCTCACCCCGCTGCGCTTAAAATACACGCCATGAAGCTCTCTTTTCGTCAGATCGAACCTTTCGTTAAAGCCCCGGACAAGGCGGCACGGGTTATCCTGATCTACGGCCCCGATGACGGGCTGATGCGCGAGCGGGCCAAAATAATCGGGCAAAGCGTGGTTGCGGATATTAACGATCCGTTCAACACGGCGCGCCTGTCAACGGACTCTCTGGCCGAGGACCCGGCCCGCCTGCTCGATGAAGCCAGCGCCATCTCTATGATGGGTGGAGACCGGCTGATCCGGGTCGAGGGCGCTTCCGACAAGCTGACGACCCTGATTAAAGGCTATCTTGAGAAACCCAGTGATACCGCTCTGGTTCTGCTGGAAGCGGGCGAACTCGGCCCGCGTTCTTCTTTGCGCAAGCTTTGTGAAAGCGCCAAGAACGCGGCAGCAGTGCCTTGCTATGTCGAGGATGAGCGCGATACGGCCCGCCTGATCCGTGAAACGCTGCATGCGGAAGGGTTGCAAGCCGCACCGGATGCTGTGTCATGGCTGGCTGCCGCGATTTCAGGTGATCGGCTAAAAATCCGGGGAGAACTGGAGAAGCTGATTACCTATAAGGGTGCGGATAAAACGCCGCTGACGCTGGAGGAAGCTCAAAATTGTTGCGGAGCAGCCGGATCAATTGCGCTGGATGACCTAGTTTTCGCGCTCGCGGACAGAAATACAGCTAAAACGCTTGAGATTTACACGCGGCTGATCGAAGAGGATACGCCCTTTATCGTGATTTTACGGACAATCCAGAACCATTTCCGTCGCTTGCACGCCACCGCCTCACGTATAGAAAGCGGTGAACAAGCCGACAGCGCGATGAAAAAACTCAGCCCTCCTGTTTTCTTTAAATATGTCCCGGTCTTTACAGCGCAGCTTCGCCAATGGTCTCCTAAACAGATCGAAACCATTCTGGCGCGGCTTATGACGCTGGAGGCCGAGTGTAAGAAAACCGGAGCGCCTGTTGAAACGCTGTGCGCCCAGACGATTTTCGGCATAACGCGGATCCGTAGTGCACGGTAAAATAACCTGAGATAAAAGCGCCCAAAACTGCCGTGCTTGAAAGCTATGCCTTAAACGCTTGATTTGCCGATAGCCATATCCGTGCCGATTTGCTATGATTATTCTTAAAGGGCTTCTTCCTGCCCGATCTTTATCTCTCCATTTCAGGATTTTTTAAGCCAATGTCTGCGCAAAACACTTCACAACCCGTCCGTATCGCTCCATCTATCCTGTCTGCAGATTTTTCTATCCTCGGTGATGAGGTTCGGGCGATTGATGCGGCGGGCGCCGATTACATCCATATCGACGTTATGGACGGGCACTTCGTCCCCAATCTGACTTTCGGTGCGCCGGTTGTAAAATCTTTGCGCAAATGCTCGAAAAAACCCTTTGACGTTCATTTGATGATCACCCCAGTTGATCCACTGATCAAGGATTTCGCCGAAGCCGGAGCCGATATCATCACCGCCCATGTCGAGGCCGGACCGCATTTGCACAGGACATTGCAAGCAATCAAGGCACAAGGCGTCAAGGCCGGTGTTTCACTTAACCCGGCTACGCCCGTATCCACGATCGCGCATGTGATGGATCTGGTCGATCTGGTCTTGATTATGAGCGTCAATCCCGGCTTTGGCGGACAAAGCTTTATTCCCGTCTTTGATAAGATCGCAGATGTGCGGGCCATGATCGCTGCGCAGAACCGGCCAATCGATCTGGAGGTCGATGGTGGGATCAATCCGCAGACTGCGCGCCAATGTATAGAGGCCGGCGCGGACGTCCTTGTCGCAGGAACAGCCGTTTTCGGGGATGGACCATCAGGCTACGCGGATAATATCAAGGCCTTGAGAGGCTGATCGTGATGGGGCCGGAGCTTTTCGATCAGATTCGGCACCGCTGGCGAAGCCCGGTTTTCGGGGGTGGGCTTTACAGCTGGAGCCTGCGTGCGCCTGCACCGGAGCGACTGGTCGTTAAACCTGTGGACCCGTGGCCGGGTAATATCCGGACAGGGGCCGCACTGTGCGAAGGCGTCTTTATCAAGGGCGGTGACAGGCTGGAGCTTTACGGGCCGTGTTGGCAACCGCTTGGTATATCTCCTATATGGTTCGATCACCTGCATGGTTTTTCATGGTTGCGGGATTTAAGGGCCTTCCACCAAAGCGGCGGCGGTGAGAAAGCCCGTAAACAGGCGCAAGCCTTGATCACAGATTGGGCGCAGCGCCATACGCGCTGGGATAAGGATATATGGCGCCCTGATCTTGCCGGGCAACGCGTCTCTATATGGATTGCCCTCTATGAGTTTTTCGGCGCGGCAGCGGATGAGTCTTTTCAGGATTTATTTTTTGAATCGCTCGGGCGGCAAGCTCTTCATTTGTCCCGCGCCCTGCCCGGTTCTTTGAGCGGAGAAGCTCTTTTACAAGGTGCCAAGGGACTGCTTTATGCGGGGATGGCCTTCGAGGGCCGCGAAGCATGGATCGAACAGGCGCTTGATATTTTTTCGGAAGAAACCGACCGGCAGGTTCTGGGCGACGGGTGCCATGTTTCACGCTCTCCTTCACAGCTTTTGAACGTTTTACAGCTTTTTCTGGATGTGCGCTCAGCCCTGTCAGCGGGCGGGTATCCTCTGCCGGAGAAAATTCAGCACGCGATTGACCGTATGGGTCCGGCGCTGCGCTTCTTCCGCTATAATGACCGGCATTTCGGCGTCTTTAACGGCGCGCAGGAAGGTGATACGGCTCTGATCGACGCCGTTCTCGGCCAGACCGGGACAAAAAGCCGGATACTCGAAAGCTTGCCTTGCGCAGGCTATGAACGCGTTTCAATGGGCCGCACCTTTATTATGTTCGATGGCGGTGCGCCACCCGGCTACCCCTATGATGCGCACGCTCATGCTGCGCCTTTGTCTTTCGAGCTGTGCTACGGCAAAGAGCGGGTTTTCGTGAATTGCGGCTCGCATCCCGTATCGCCCGAATGGGTAGACGCCTTACGGGCGACAGCAGCACATAATGCGCTTAGTATGGATTACCGGAACACGGCTGAAATTCGTGCAGACGGGCATTTTGGCCGCAGACCGCGTAATGTCCTGATCTGCCGTGAGAATGCAAAACAAGCTTGCCTGATTGAGGCCTCTCATGACGGCTATGTTCCTCTGAACGGGATGACGCACCGCCGCCGCCTGTACGTATCGGATCAGGGGCAGGACATACGGGGTGAAGAACTGCTGAGCGCAGAGATCGATCCGCCTGCGCCTCACGATATTGCCGTACGTTTTCACCTTCACCCCCGCGTGCTCGTATCGCTCATATGCGACGGGCAAGAGGCACTCTTACGCTTGCCGGGCGGCTCCGGCTGGCGGTTTCGCCATGGCGGCGGGCATCTCGCGCTGGAGGACAGCCTTTATCTTGGGCAGGGATGCACTCCCCGCAAAACAAAACAACTTGTTATTTACGCGCAGGCCGTTAGCAGCCGGTCCGTCATCAAATGGGCTCTCCGCAGGGAGGGCGCATAGCTAAAACAAAACCGGGACGTTTCTTAAAAGATTCCGGAAGGGTATTAAAAGTTTTAAAACAGGGATAGAAAGATCAGGGACGATGTCCGAAACGGATGTTGAACTGCTCAGACGAATCGAGCGCTTAATCGCCGAATTCAAGGGACTCGTGGACGATGCCGTCGGCACGCCTGCCGAGGCCGCGCTGACCTACGGGCTGCGGTCGCTTGCCGCGCTGGCCAATATGATCATGCTCGATATGGATATCTTTTGCGTCGAGCCGTGGCATGCGCTCAGGCGCGATGTCCCGCTACCTGTTCCGGGAGAAATGCTGCTGCGCCTGAAAGACTATAAGGGCCGCCCGCTTACGCCCTACTCGGCAATCATGGCTTTTTACGAGCACGGCTATACCGCGCAGATCGATACGATCCTGTTCCTTGCCGCGATGAACCAACTCGCAAAAAGTGAAGAAAAGCAGGTCTCGATTAACGTGTCTTCGCGCTCCTTGCGGGACCCGGATTTCGTCCGTACGGCTCTGGACCGCGTCGAGCAAATGGGTCCCGATACGGGACGGCGGATTATCATTGAAATCCATGAAAGCTCTCCGACCGTTTCCATGGTCAAACGCGTTTTAGAGCTTTTTCACGATGCGGGCATATCCTTTGCGCTCGATGATGTCGGCCTATCTATGGACGATGTCATCCGCCTTTCAGAGTTTGGAGGTGTCGCAGATTACGTGAAGATCGATCGCAATACGGTCTGTGCGGAACCGGGTACGCCGGGTGGACTTGAGGAGGTCATGGACTTCATCCGCTCCGCCCTGCCCGGTACGGCTGTTGTTGCGGAAGGCGTACGTACGGCGGGGCATGCGCTTGAAATTCACAGGAATTTCCCGGAAATCGCATATGTACAAGGTATGCACCTGCCCGATCGCGGCCATTTCAAAGCCATGTGGGAGGAAGCGGCTGCAGGGAGATAAGGCACGAACCTCTACGGTTCTTTGTCTTTCCGGTCGTCCTCTTCCAGTTCAAGCAGGCTCAGCGCGTCCCCGGTGGCTTTATCGTCGATATCCAGCACGATTTCTTTTTTCGAAGAGCGCGCCTCCGCAGATTTAAGGCGCGTGCTTTCTCCCGTCTGTAACTCAAGAATACGGGCGGTCTCCAGCATCTTTTTGACCATCTCGTCCAGCTTGGCAGGTGTCTCCAGCGGATCCGGCATATCAAGGCGCAAAAGCGTCATATCACTCCTGAAAACGAAGATCATCCATGCGTTTTTCAAATTCATCAGACCGGTAAGCGCCTTCAGGCGCTCATCCGTCAGATATTCCGCAAGAACAAACCGGTTATCCGCCGCAGCGATCCATTCCTTATTCCAGTCCTTATAGGCGGGGTGATGTTCCTCCCGCAGGCTCAAATCTTTCGCGATACCGATCATACCACCGCTGGCGACCACGCCGGAAACGGGCATTTTGCTCGTCAGCATGACTTCGATCGCGGAGAGTTTGCGCGTAGAGCGGCTATCGGGTGTATCGTGCTCGCTGGGGAAGATGCTGACCGTAAAATCGCCGATCACGCCACTCAGCTCGGGCGTATCCATGAATTTCCGGCTCGTATAGCGGAGCTTGTAGCGCTGCGCGAAGCTTTTCCACGCATGTTTCTGGCGCAGCAAGATCCGCAGCGTCCAGATCATAAACCCGATCAACGCAACGGACAGCAACAGCCAGACAATCAGCCAAATAGACAAAGACAGGCCCTCCCCTCACAACCCGCACAAAATGCGAAAGACTTTACTCTTCTATTCATTCTAACGACTTACGTCCCATTTCGCCAGCCCCGGAATACGTTCCCTTCCCAGAGAAAGTTAACAATATCTTAAGATATTCTGCGTATTGTATATGGAAAGATAAAAAATACCTCGAAGTGGGGAGCTTGCGTGAAAGGCATTTTGTAGAGGGATTATATATTGGCGGCACCTCATACATCTCCGGATAATATACGGTTGGAAAATCACGATTTCAGGTCCAACCTGAATTTTTTGGTTGAAGCACGACAATATGTTGCGAACCAAGCGCCACCGGCTGGCTACCAACAAATGGTCCATTCCGATGCCGGGCCGGTCGGTGATCCAAAAAATCCCGCAATTGTAGATGCATCTTATCCTCATTTTAATAGGCATCTGTTATCTGTGTCTGTTCCGAATTTTGTAGAACTACAAAACCCGGTTTGGGACCAAAAAATCAACGGGTTTACAGACCATCATGGTTTTAACGCTCCCAATCTGATGCAAAGTGTGAAAGATATCATGCGGCATCAAGGGATTGAGGTCTTAGGGGGTAATTCAAAAGTTGGCATAGACCGGGTTTCAGATACAAAATACATCGAATTTACTGTTCCCAAAGAAGACTACGCGTATGGCCGTCAAATTATAAAGGCGATGTTGTATGAAGGCATTGACGATTCTGCCCAGCTAGCGCAACGGATCAAAAGCATCCCGGTTCCGGAACATATTACACAGAGACAAATCCAGAAAACACTTGAAGGCGAAAAGACAAAGGGTTTTGTCGATGAGGGCACGGGCAAAAAGCATTTTTTGAATACGGAAACGGGCCGCCTTGTGACCGTTGGGCCCGATGGAACGCAATCTCTTCATACATATGATACGCCTGACCAAGGCAAGGCTGCTTTTGGCCAGTTGCTCGATGACGCCGGTAAAATGACAGGGAAAATGCCCCGGATCGCAGAAGGTGGCGCAGAGGCCTTAACAAAAGCCATTGAGCGCTCCGGAACTTTCATCGGAAAACTTGAAAATGTCGGAGGTGATGCTCTCCGATTTCTGCGGAACTCTTCAAGAATCCTTGGTCCCCTTGGGATTGTAGGCGCAGGTCTCGAAATTTCAGAGCTTCGTGAAAAAATAACGGAAGCTGTTGATCTTGGCTTGATATCGGAGGCAGCAGCAGAATCTTACGACAATATTTTAGCGGGACATCTGACACAGGCGACAGTGGATCCAAGCGCGCTCGGTGGAGAAGGGGCGGTACAAGCGGCATATAAAGAGTGGACGAGAGAACACGACGTTCCACCTTATTTGCGAGAAGAGCTTCGGCCCGATTCTGTCGTTCAGGATGTTCTGAATTTTTTCAGTGGTGATCCAACAACACACACAACCGTTCCCAGAGAACATCAAACTATAGACTGGATCCCTCAACATCAGGCCGTTTTAGAGGCTTTCGGCCCCAAGGCGGACGGGCGGGGAACGGAAGGCTTTCGCAGCCAGCTCACCGACAAACAGGCGGAATTTCTGGAAGGGGTCGGGAATCCAAATATTATGGCCTCCGAGCGCAGCACCCATATCGATAAATTTCTGGGCAGCCTGACGGAGCCTCAAAAATCCATGCTGGAGGCTATAGCGCCCTCGCAGGCGCAAGCCGCTCCAGCCGCTTCCCTTGATACTGAGCCTCTTCTGCAACCGGAAGCCGTTGAAAATGCAGCAGCAACTCCGGTTACACCGCCTGTAAAACCTGCTGCGCCGGTGCAGCCTTCCGGCGGGATCGGAAGAAAAGCTGTTGAAGTTGAAATTCGCCCTGAAACGGTTTTGGGACAAGAACCCTTGAAGGACACGGCGGGTGAAGTGATCGCGCTGGAGGGTGTTGATAAAAACAAAGTCTCCCTGAGAGCGACGGCGGACCCGTCCGAGGTCGTGATGTCCGTGGGCGGGGAAGAGCGGACCGTGAAGAAAAACGATCTCGGGATCAACGATATGGAGGCGCTGCAAACGCTTTCTAAAGAAAGCGCTGATTTAAAAGCTTTGAAGCAGCTTGACGCCGAAACAAGACAGGCGGCGCCTGCGGCTCCCGTAAATACCGCACCGGCTAATACCGCGTCTGCAAGCGTCGCAGCGACACTGATGAACGGTTCCGGCAACCAGATTTCAATGCGTGGGGATAAGGTTGCGCAGCTACAGACCTTGCTTGCGCAGGACCCGGAATTGGCCAAGGCCATGACATACGAAAAAGATGGGCAGGCTGTCGTTGTTGACAGCCTCGCCGGCGCCCGCACGCGCGGCGCGGTTGAAGCTTATGCGGCAAAAAACGATCTGGACCTGAACACGATGAGTGTTGATGATCTAATCGCGCATGCCCAAAACAATGCGGCGCTCAAGGTCAGCGTTAGTGCGGATGCGAAAGTCGCTGCCGTAGAGGCCTCGGAAAAAGCTCCGGCCAGTGACGGCACACCGGTATGGGCAGAAAAAATCGAACCGGGAAGCGTTGACGGTACTGCACCGGTTGCGGGTGCGGAGCATTACGCTGCTGCGGCTACTCGGGAAAAAATCACCAGCAACTTTAATACCGAATCCTCACCGGTGCCGAAAACACCGGAACCTGTCCCGGGTCAGAGATGGGATGCAGGTATGACTCCGCTGGAACGGACGCTTGCAGCGAATAATACGTTCGGCTAGGGCCAAAAAGAACAGTGTAACCAGCTCTATGCGTCTTTTTTGTGATAACGGTCGAGGACTTTTTCCAAATCCTCTAGAAGCGGACCGACTTCGTTGCGAAAGGCCTCACGGCGGCTCTCATCAATACTCATATCGGCGCGCTCGACAACGCCTGCAATCCGGTCCTGAAATTCCGAAAGGTTTCTATAGTGCTGAATCTGGCCGTGCGTCGTTTCCTTGAGCCGCGCAATCAACAAATTGATCAAAGCCCGGATCGCCTTATCCTCCACGCGTTTAATCCGGCTTTCCAGCTCATCACGTGCAATAACCGTTACGGTCACATCGCTCAGCGCTTTTACGGTTGCCGTGCGCGGCGCACGGCTGATCAGGGCCATTTCCCCAAAAATATCGCCGGGGCCAAGTTCTGAAATTTTCAGGGAGATCCCATCTTCTTCGACTCTGACCTCAACGCGGCCATCCTCAATATAATAGGCACGGAAAGCGCTATCGCCCTGCCGGATAATTGTCGTGTCCTTGTAAAAAACCTCACGGCTCAAGATACGGGATTTTTCACCTTGCGGGCGTTTCGCATTCCTTGGGTCAAGTGCGTCATCCATGATTTTATTATGCCTGAAGAAGGTAAAAAAGACTATAAGCCGGAAGCGTACAAAAATGATTTTCCTCTTTCTTTTTACGGTTTTTTACTGTAGAAAGGCTCCATTCCCTGACAGTATGGTTCGAATGCAGCGCCCAAGGCGTCCCGAACCTGTGTCCGGGACCGTATAAAAGACAAAAGGACAAGAGCAATGGGTAAGATCAGCCCCGCAACCTATATCCGTCAGGTGCGTGCGGAAGTCAGGAAAGTGACGTGGCCCTCCCGCAAGGAAACAACGGTCAGCACGATCGCGGTGTTTATCATGGTCTTTTTCGCCTCTTTGTTCCTGTATCTGGGCGATCAGATTATCGCCTTTCTGGTCAGGCTGATCATGGGATTTGGCCTTTAACCGCGGTTTCAATTTTAAAGTAAGCACGTAAAGAGAAAGAAAAATTCATGGCTGCAAAATGGTACGTCCTGCATGTTTATTCCGGCTTTGAGAACAAAGTGGCCGAAGCGATCCGCGAAAAAGCGCGCAAGCAGGGCTTGAGCGAACATGTTGAAGAAATTCTGGTTCCCACGGAAGAAGTCGTCGCCGTAAAACGCGGCCAGCGCGTGAATGCGGAGCGTAAGTTTTTCCCCGGCTATGTGCTGGCAAAGCTCGATCTGGACGACAATGTTTGGCACATGATCAAAGACACACCCAAAGTCAGCGGTTTCCTGGGCTCCGGCGGTAACAAGCCTGTGCCGATTTCCGAAACCGAAGCCCGGCGGATTATCCAGCAGGTTCAAGAAGGGATCGAGCGCCCACGCCCGTCCGTCATTTACGATATCGGCGAAGAAGTCAAGGTTACGGACGGTCCGTTTGCCTCCTTCAACGGCGTTGTCGAAGAAATCGACGAAGAAAAGGCGAAGCTCAAAGTCTCCGTATCCATCTTTGGGCGGGCAACACCCGTGGAGCTGGAATACGGGCAGGTTGAGAAGATTTAGCCTGCATGTCGCGCAGCGATCCCGATATACTCCTCGATACGGAGCTCTTCGGCGCGTTTTGACGGGTCGATAGCAAGAGCCTCCAGCGCGGCGGCATAATTTTTCAGGGAAGAGCGGATCATCTTGCGGCGCTGGCCGAAGGCGGCTTCGGTCAGTTTCTCAATGGATTCAAAAGACGGGGCATTCGGCTCCGGCGCTTTGGGAACAAGCCGGACAACGCTGGAGGCGACTTTCGGCGGCGGGGTAAAGGCCGAGGGAGGAAGATCGAAGAGTTTTTTCGTCTCGCACAGCCAGTTTGACAGGATCGCAAGCCGTCCATAGGCTTTCATCCCTTGCGGGGCGGTGATGCGCTGGGCGACCTCTTTCTGGAACATCAGGACCATGGCATTGTAGGCGCCGTGATCTTCCCGAATTTGCCGCAGCCAGCCAATCAGGAGCGGCGTGGCGATATTATAGGGTAAATTCGCCGCAATCAGGCGCGGAGCCGGGACCAGTGCGGTCAAATCCGTTTCCAGCGCATCGGCCTGTACGATCTCCAGCCGTCCGTTAGCTGCCTTTTTCAGGGTTTGCAGGGCACTGACTGCGCGCGGATCGAACTCGATCGCCGTTACGGATTTTGCACCGGCCTTAAGAAGGCTACGCGTCAGACCGCCGGGACCGGGGCCGATTTCGATGACGTTTACAGCAGATAAATCGCCGCACTGGCGGGCGATTTTGTCCGTGATATTTGAATCGAGCAGAAAATTCTGCCCCAGTGCCTTTTCGGCGCGCAGGCCTGCGGTTGCGATCACGTCACGCAACGGGGGAAGATCGTCAAGATCTGGCACGATTTTCAATAAAAGCCTGTGATTTGAGGTCCATCATATAGCGCCGCTGCATCCGCTCCAGCCGTTTGATCCCCAGATCGTTGAAAATCTCTTCGCGGGGCGGGATCGTATCTTCGGAGATCAACCTTTTATCGCGGACGTACAAAATGTGATAGCCGGACAGGGAGCGTACGGGCGCGCTTACCTCGTTTTTGCTCAGTGTCTGGAGCGTGGCGTCCAGCTCGTCAGGGAGCTGGCCCTGCTGGATCCAACCCATGTCACCGCCTCTGGCCGCTCCGGCGGCTTTGGAGAATTGCTGGGCGACCCGGAAGAAGGGCGCTTTCCCGCTTTTGATCTGGCCTGCGAGGCGGTCTGCCAGTTGTCGTGCGTCGCCCTCTTCTTTCGGGTCGTCCACGGGCAGGAAAATCTCGGCCAGCAGGAATTCGCTTTTGCCCTTATCGCGGTGGAGCCGCTCGATCACATCGTCAACGTCTTTTTCGGAGATAATCAGTTGCGGGCGTAATTTTTGCTGGATGACTTTCGACCAGCTGATTTGCGATTCGATCTGGTTTTCCATCGTGGCGGTGTTGATCCCGCTATTTTGGAGCATGGATTTGAATTTGGCCGGCTCGACGTTATTCTGGGCGGCGATGGTCGCGAAACCCTGATTGATTTCTTCCTGAGAGACGCTGATATCCAACCGCCGCGCCTCTTGCAGCATGATTTGCTCGTCGATTAGAGAGGCCACGACCTGCGGGACGAGCTTAAGGCGCGTATCCTGATTGTCGGGCAGACCCGAAGAGACGATCACCAGCTTGAGCCGGTCGTTCAGGTCGGAATCGGTGATAGCGTCTTCATTGACGACCACGGCGATTCCCTCGCTGCGGGCCTGCGCCGTGTGCGGCAAACTGCCTGCCGCAAAAACGGCCAGACAAAAGAAACTGTAGAGAAGGAACCGTGTCATCGCTTTATGCTCCGATCGTAATATCGTCCGGTTGTTATCGTAAGAGACTCCTTATATAGCCGCTTGCGCGTCCAAGAGCAAATCACGAAGCATGTCAGGCCGGTTTTTCCGATAAAGATTCATGGTGGCCGCCCTCGCAAAAGCGTTCCAGATAGATCGGCAGGACCGCATCCATCCCGTGCGGCGTAATGCCGAGTTCTGCAAGGCCGGGCCTGCCTTCCGTTACGATGCTGTCCGTTTTGAGCGTTTCGACCTGATCGCATGTCAGGAGCGGCTCGCCGGGGATCAGCCCTAAAAAGAAGGCGTCGATTTTAGCCAGCGCGAAGGGGAGCGATACAAGCCGCCTGCGCCGCCCGGTTGCGGCAAACATTTTCTCGTAAATATCCCGGAAGGTCACAATATCCGGGCCGCCCAGCTCAAAAATATGCCCCTGTACGTCTTTGGCCGGTTTTTCTATGGCGGCGATTGCTGCGTCGGCGACATCCCCGATATAGACGGGTTGAAGGCGTGTCTTTCCGCCACCGATCAGCGGCAGGGCCGGCAGATAGCGCGAAAGCTCGGCGAATTTATTAAAGAAATGATCGTCGGGGCCGAAAATCACGCCGGGACGCAAGATCGTCGCGGTGGGAAAGGCATCTAGCACGGCCTGCTCTCCGGCCAGCTTTGTACGTGCGTAGCGCGAATGGGCCTGATCGACGCCAAGGGCGGAGATATGAACGAAACGTTGTACGCCTTGATTTTTAGCGGTATGCGCAATTTTACCGGCCAGCTCCGTATGCATACGGTTGAAGGCGCCCCGGCGTTTCTCATAGAGGATACCGATGCAGTTTACTGCGATATCCGTATTGCTGAGCGCGCGCGCAATACTCTCCGGGTCGGCGTAATTCACGGCGAGAGGGACGATTTGCCCGACAGTGCCGCAAGGTTTCAGGAAATAGGCGCTTTCAGGCGCACGGGTCGCAATTTTAACCGTAAAGCCGCGGCTGGCCAGTTCGCGGACAATTTGCCGCCCGACAAAGCCTGTGCCGCCGAAAATCGTTGCTGTGGGGTTTTGGTGGCTCATTCAGGTTCTCTCCCGTGGATCATCTTTTCCCGCCACTATGCCGCCGGATAAAAACGAAGTCCAGAGGGGATTCCTACCCCGTCTTTGTTCCCCTTAGGCCTTTTCAACAAAACTGCTCATGACGCGTTTTGTGCCGCCCTGTTCGAAGGCGATGTCGAGTTTGTTGCCGTCGATATTGATGATTTCCCCATAGCCGAACTTGTTATGAAAGACGCGCTGGCCCCGTGTGAAAGCATGCGTATCGACAGGGCGGACTGTACGCGTTTTGGGCTGTACGCCTGAGGAATCCCAATGGGTGGAGCGGCCCCGGTAAAGGCCGCTATCGGACTGGATTTCGACATGTTCGGGCGGCAATTCATCCACGAAACGTGAGGGAATAGCGCTAATCCAGTTGCCGTACATACGCCGGTTGCCTGCGAAGGAAACGTACGCCTTTTTACGGGCGCGGGTGATGCCGACATAGGCCAGACGCCGTTCTTCCTCCAGCCCCTTAGTCCCGTTTTCATCCATGCTACGCTGGGAGGGGAAGAGGCCTTCCTCCCAGCCCGGAAGGAACACTGCGTCGAATTCCAGCCCCTTCGCGCCGTGTAGCGTCATGACGGAAACCGTATCCGTACCCGTGTCGTTCTGGTTGTCCATCACAAGCGCGATATGTTCGAGGAAGGCTTCGAGGCTTTCATATTCAGCCATGCCGGAAACAAGTTCTTTCAGGTTTTCGAGCCGCCCCGGTGCTTCGGGTGTTTTATCTTCTTTCCACATCTGCATATAGCCGGATTCTTCGAGAATCTGGGCTGCCAGCTCCGCATGGTTCATCTGTCCGGCAAGGCTGCGCCAGTGGGCGAAATCGTCGAGCAGCTTCATGAGCGTCGTTTTTACCTTCGGGCGCAGCTCATCAGTCTGCGTCAAATCCATGATGGAATCATGCAGGTTAATCCCGTGCGCCCGCCCGTACGCGTACAGTGTTTGTACGGTTGCGCCGCCGATCCCGCGTTTGGGTGTGTTGATAATCCGCTCCAGCGCCAGATCGTCCGCGGGCTGGACGGTTACGCGCAAATAAGCCAGCGCGTCCCGGATTTCCATCCGCTCGTAAAAGCGCGGCCCACCGATCACGCGGTAGGGAATGCCAAGCTGGATAAAGCGCTCTTCGAATTCGCGGGTTTGAAAACCGGCGCGTACAAGGACGGCGATCTGGCTCAGCTCATATTTTTTGCGCTGGAGTTGTTCGATTTCCTCACCGACCCAGCGCGCCTCGGCTTCCCCGTCCCATAATCCGCGTACGGTTAATTTTTCACCAGCGCCTGCTTCGGACCAGAGCTCTTTGCCCAGTCGTCCTTGATTATGGGCGATTACCGCATGGGCGGCCTTGAGGATATTTTCAGTCGAGCGGTAATTTTGCTCCAGCCGGATGATTTTAGCGCCGGGGAAATCCTGCTCGAATTTCAGGATATTTCCGATTTCCGCGCCGCGCCAGCCATAGATGGACTGATCGTCATCGCCCACGCAGCAGATATTGTTCGCACCTCTGGCCAGCAGCCGCAGCCACATATACTGCGCGACGTTCGTATCCTGATATTCATCCACAAGGATATAGCGGAACCTCCTGTGATAATCTTCCAGCACGCTTGCATTGGCGGGGTCTTTCAGGATCGTGATCATGTGCAGCAGGAGATCCCCGAAATCGCAGGCATTGACGGCTCTCAGGCGGGCTTGATAGACGCGGTAAAGGCCGGGCAGCTTCCCGTCTGCCAGCTCTCCGGCATCTGCGTCTTTAATTTGTTCGGGCGTTAAAGCACGGTCTTTCCAGCGCTCAATCACGCCCATCATGGCCTTGGGCGCCCATTTTTTCGTATCGAGCTTTTCCGCTTCCATGATTTGTTTCAGCAGCCGGACCTGATCGTCCGGGTCCAGAATGGTGAAATTACTCGACAGACCGACCAGCCCCGCATGTTTGCGCAGCATACGGGCGGCGAGAGAATGGAATGTGCCAAGCCACCAGCCTTCTACGCTTTGCCCGCCCATAAGGGCCGCAACCCGTTCTTTCATTTCCTGCGCGGCCTTGTTGGTGAAGGTCACGGCTAGGATTTGCGACGGGTAAGCCCGGCCTGTATTGAGTAGATGTGCAAGCCGTGCCGTCAGGACACGGGTTTTGCCTGTGCCCGCCCCGGCCAGCACCAAAACCGGCCCGTCCAGCGTCTCGACCGCTTCGCGCTGAGGCGGGTTGAGCGTCTCCAGATAAGAAAAAGAGTCATCGGATGGGGGAGGAGAGGACGTGGCCATGTGTGAAATCGTTTCTGACATGAGACAGACCCTAGGAGGATTTTATTTTTTGGGCAAGAGGCGTGCTTATGTTTTTATATTTTCCGGGATCGGCAGGCTGAGGACGCAGGGTTTCGGGCGGCGGTACCCGAATATTTTTTCGACAAAAAAGCGGTTTGGATATTCGCCTAGCGCCCGGTCCATATCTTCGATACTCTGATTATAAAGGGCGGCAGCCTCTTCAAGCTTTTGGTCCAGGGCTTGAATTTGCGTGCGTGAGAGAGAGTCCTCGCTTGTTAAAAGTGCCCGGCGTTTTTCGAGAAGATATTCTATCCCGCCGCGCAGTTCTTTGAGATTTTCCCGGCCCGAAGCAATATGGCTGTGGACGGCTAGAAACCAAGGTATGCCCACAATGGCAAAGTATAGAAGCGTGCCGATAAAGGCACCCCAGAGGATGGCGTATGCCTCATTCGGGTTGTTGTAGAGATCCCAGAGGCTCCAGCCGTAAAAAGCTATGAACCCTATAGCCGCATTGATAAAAAAACGCTTTTTAAAAAAGAAGTTCACGGTCGGCGAAGCGTACGGTTTGAAAAAACCTTATCTGGCTTTGGGTTTGGGCGGTGCGGCGACAATCTGGTTCCGCCCGTTATGTTTGGCGGTATAGAGCGCGGAATCCGCTCTTTCCAGAAGGCTTTCAACGCTTTCCCCTTTTATATATTCGGCAACGCCGCCTGAAAGCGTAATCCGCCCCAGCTTTTCTCCGGAATTCCGGTTGATGACTTCTTTGCCGGCGACAGCCTTACGCAGGAAATCGCTGACTTTTAGCCCGCCTTTGATGTCCGTATCGGGCAGGATAATGGCAAATTCCTCCCCGCCGTAACGGGCGGCTACGTCCCGGCCTTTAACCCCGTCAAAGAGGGTTTTGGCGACGAGCCGGAGAACCTGATCGCCGACCTGATGACCGAAATTGTCGTTAAAGCTTTTGAAATAGTCGATATCGAGCATGACGAGCGTGCAGAGCGTGTCATTTTCAAAGGCTTCCTGAACCATCCGGCGCAGCTCCGTATCAAAGGCTTTGCGGTTAGCCAGAAGCGTTAAGCCGTCGGTGAGCGCCTCTTTACGGACTAACTCCAGATCACGCCGCAATTCTTGCATGGTCTGTGAGGATTTAGTGAGCTCCTCTTCGAAAAGCCGGTTTTGTTCGACCATTTCTTTTGTACCGCTCATAACGGTGTCGAGCAGGTCTCTTATGTTTTGCCCATCCGTATCCTGAGATAGCACTTCAGAGACATCGTGCAGGGTTTGGCTGTATTTCGTTGCCGATGTTTTAGCGGTAGCAACAAGACCGCCGACACTCTTGATCGTTTCCTGAATTTTATCACCGGCCATCCGGACGCGCTCATTTTCGCGCCGGTCGCTTAAGAAGCGGTAATGGAGTTCCTGACAACGCTCATCGGTGATCTGTTGATTTTCGGAAACCAGAAGATCAATCGCTCTCGTGATTTCGGCATTCATTTCCGAGTAATAGACATACCAGAGTTCATAATTTTCCGGCGTAGGCGTCAGCGTTTCGCTCTTTATGCGTTGAAGAGCCCGCTCTGCATATTTTTGCGCTTTTTCTATCGTGTGGGAATATTGCACGTCCGTAAGCCGCCTATACTAACCGATATAAAGAGCTTATCAGGCCTAAAGCGCCGGAAAAACCCCCATTTTTCCAAAAAGGGATGAAAATCGGTCGCGGAGCGCCAGAGCGCTTATTGATCCGGGGTTTGTTCAACTTCAAAACCGTTTCCATTCCAGTAAATCACAGCTGAAGGGCAATGTGGGCGCGTGAACAGAAGGGCGGCGGCGCAAAAGGGCTGTTCCGTTTCCTGTATCTCTGCGTCATGTGTGTCCTTAATATCCAGAGCAGGACGCTCGGAAATCTTTAAAAGCAGCGTTGTCCCGCATGAGCGTAAGGGTTCTTTTTCTGTGTGCGGCGTATCTTGGGCATCAACATCTGGATTGCCGGAAGAGGCATGTGTCTGGGCGATGGATGGTTCTATGACATAAGTTCGCGGGCGCCCTATAAGAGGGCTTTCGGCAATGCCGATAAAGGCAACGGCTTGGTCTTGTTCGGTATCCGACTTGCCGGAGGCTATTTTAAGCCCGGCCATAATATGCTCGGTTACGCCATCGCAATTCAGGTCAGCTTCTAGCCGGTCGCCATAACGCCAGTATATATCGGGATTTTCCCCGGCCAAAACATTCATCCATAGGGGGGTACCCTCAGATTCAGGTGCCGTAGTGCCGGTGGGCACCGTCTCTTTACCTTTTTGTGCATCCAAGGCTGCTTGCAGGGCGGCAGTACGGCGCTCTGTCACGGTTTTGAGGCAGGACAGTTCTTCTATCCTTTTGAGAGATTCGCTGTCTGCCAGCCGGGCCTGCCATGCGCATTCTCGGTCACGGTAGGCGACCCAACCCTTCTGTGCGGCCCGGTAAAGCTGGGTGTCCGCAAAATCCAGCCCGGACAGGCCCTGTTCGAAGATACCGTCCAGAGCGTTCTGCGCATCTTCATAGCGCTTTTTTGCGCAAGCCATCACATCCGCGGTACTTTCCCCTTTTTTGCAATAGGAAAACCGGCTATCCGCCTGCGCAGCGGGAATGTGCAGCAGAGCAAAAACGTAAAGGCAGATAGAAAAGATGGAAAAACGCATGACCGGCCAGTAATGGAAAATCAGTAACGAAAGAAAAAGCCCCTTACAAAGGATGTAAAAACACCTTTCTAAATTTATAACTTATAATAGTAAGACAGGCAACGCCCTTGGCATTTTCATGTTATGACGCGCGATCAAGGCAAGTGCGGCTCTTTTATCCCATGCCACCGCCCAGCGGCAAGCCCGGTTTCAGATTTTGCTGCGTTAACGCGTGAAGCTCCGATTCCCGGTTATGGTCAGGCGCTGTGAGATGGTCCGGAACTCTGCGTTGTTCTCCAAGAAGGCCGTGTATGATTTCGTTAACATCGGATTGATTGAGTGTCGCCAGCGTGGGGGCGCTCATATGGATAGCATCGCTACCTGCCGGGTTTGAAAGATTGGATACGGCGTCAGCATTCACAGCCACGTTTTCCCACGTCTTTATCGCGCCTTTATCTTCGTTGGCGAGTGCATCTATCCATTTTTCTGCGGGGTCGCCGGAGTGTTCGTTCTCTTCTATAAAGTCTTGATTGTCCTGTACTTCATTCATCGCGGTTTCGATCTCCCTGACTTGCTGGATGACGGGGTCTTTTTCGATATCGCGGTCGAAGAACTCGACCAGCCCTTTCGCATCCACTTTTGAAAAATCCAGCCCGTCCGGAATGTCGATTTCAGGCTTGCGGCCCTGTTTTATATCTTCCGCCGAAGCGCGCAGCTTATCCAGTGTTAGGGCCATGACTTCTTCGACTTTGCCGGGAGGAAAGGCTTTCATCTCATCCCGAATCGCGCTGAGCACGGCATAGACGGACCCTGCTACACCGGTCGGGTCCAGAACCGTTGCCGCGGCCTGAGCATGCGTAACGCCGCCATCGCCAAGCTGTCCGGCGACTTGCATGGCCGCCCCTTCACCGACGGCCTCTTTCATGGCCTCTATGGCCGTGGCCTTGATAAGCCTGTCCGTCTCCATATAGCTGTGCGCGACGTCCTGAGCCTGCTGTACAAGAGATTGCGGGTCTGCGTTTACAACGGCTCCCGGCTTTCCTGCTGTTTGCAGATTTTCAGGCTTAACCGCATCGATATGAAAATTTTCTTTTGAAAAGGTGGTAACGTCCGGTTGATCTACTGTTTTAGGGGCGTCTGCTTGCGCACGGGTTTCAAAGGGGGAATTTGAGCCGAGAAAACTATTCGTGGCGTTACGCGCAAAACTGTCGAAGCCGCTGCCTTTTTGTGCGAAGATTCTGCTCACATCGTCGTAACGATGTGTATTGCTTCCGTTATTCTTGCCGAAAGTCTCTCTTAGACTCATGGAAACACACAACCCTCTTTATTTTACGGGGCGCACCGCTTCAGGCCCCTTTTCATTTATTATGTTTGTCTTACGGAAACTATATGGCTTATTTATTAAGATTTTCTTAAAAAACCGTTCCCGTCAGCAGGCTCTTTTAGGCCTTCTCTATAATACCGTAATATCGGGAAGAATTTCAAACTTTATAAGCGGAACAAAGCGCTAGGTGCCTATGCAACAAGTGCGTAGAGCGGCCTTTCATCGTATAGAAAATCGCTTTTACCTTTTTGAAGGGCGGCAGCGCCCGTCTGGCTGTTTACCTCGACACCCTGTTCTTCCCGGATATCAAGATTGGTTTGCGCATTCTCGATATTTTGCTGTTGTCCCAAAAAGATCCGCATATGCGGGTCGTCCTTTAAGGGGCGGAGGATGTATTCGATCTCTTCTTCGCTCAGAGCCGCCTCGTCACCATCCTCATCGGCGTTATCGAGCCGGTAGAAGCCCGGCTTGTTCCATTGGATCTGCCGCATGTGTTCGCTCATCGTGCTGCGATAGCCGAATTCATCACTCATAAAAGAGGTTTTGGCGCCTGGTTTTTTCTTTTGAGCGTCCCGGTCTGTTTTCCAGTAATTATAGACGCTGAGGCCTGTTACGCCGAGGGCTGCAAACCCGATTTGCGGCACAGCCACAGCGGCAGCGTAAAGCATACCGTCATTGACCGGGCTAAAGACCGAGGAGAGCTGTCCGTTTTGTGCCTCGGCCAGCCCGTGAATGCGGATCAGCTCTTTTTGCTGTCCGAAAGCAACGCGGATGACATTATCCACGTTGGCCTGCGCCCCCCGGACCTTCGCAGCCTGTTCGATATGCGCTGAGGGTTTGTCATTGGCTTGCCCGGCGAAGGGGACAATATTGTTGTGATTGGCCGCACAGACGCTCATGAAATCCGCGCCTATGGTTGGCCTCGTAGCGGTGGGTGCGCCGTCAATATAGGTGCTGGCAGCCGAGAGGCTCATAATTTTCGTTTCCCAAACATTTGTAACTTTAATCCAGCGCAATTCGCCGGTAGCTCAGCGCTTCGGCGATATGAGCCTTCCCGATCCTGTCCGCTATACTGTCTCTGGCCGCGCCTTCAAGATCGGCGATCGTCCGGGCCAGACGTAACAGGCGGAAATAGCCGCGCGCCGAGAGCTTAGCGTTTTCCATAGTTTTATTCAAGAGAATTTTAGCCTCTTCATCCGGCATCGCGATCTCTTCAAGAATTTTCCCATTCGCATGCGCGTTGACCCGGATCGTGCAGCCTTCGTAACGGGCGAAGCGCTCGGCCTGAATTTGCCGGACGCGGGCGATACGTTCTGCTACAGCCGCCGAACTTTCTCCCGGCGGGCCGCTCAGATCGGATGCCCGCACTGCCGGAACGTCCACCTGTATATCGATTCTGTCCAGCATCGGGCCGGAGATTTTCGCCTGATAGTCACTGGCGCAGCGCGGGGCCTTGCTGCATTCAAGGTCCGAATCGCCCAGATGGCCGCAGCGGCACGGATTCATCGCGGCAATAAGCTGGAACCGTGCCGGGAAGGTCACATGCGCGTTGGCTCGCGCGACCAGCGCTTCCCCTGTTTCCAGCGGCTGACGCAGTGATTCGAGCGTGCTGCGGTTAAATTCCGGCAGTTCGTCGAGGAAAAGCACACCGTTATGAGCCAGCGAAATCTCACCGGGCCTGACCCTGTGTCCGCCGCCGATAAGGGCAGGCAGGGAGGCCGAATGATGCGGGTCACGGAATGCGCGGCGCTTGAGCAACCCGCCCTCGGGCAGCGTTCCGGCGAGCGAATGGATCATAGAGACTTCAAGGGCTTCGCGCGGGGACAAGGGCGGCAAGATACCCGGCAGGCAGGCGGCCAGCATCGACTTGCCGGAGCCGGGCGGCCCGCTCATGAGCATGTTATGCCCACCCGCCGCAGCGATCTCCAGTGCGCGTTTGGCGCTTTCCTGTCCCCGGACTTCGGACAGGTCGGGGCCTTTATGGGTTTCCTCTCCGTCCAGCCGTGCTTCGGGCCGTGAAAGGAGCTGCGTGCCCTTGATATGGTTGATGAGCTGGAGCAGATTGCGCGGGGCGAGGATATCCAGATCCCCGGCCCAGGCCGCCTCCCGCCCGCAGCCTTCGGGGCAGATCAGCCTGTTGTCGTTCGCGCCCGCATGCATGGCTGCCGGGAGAACGCCTGCAACGGGGCGGATCGAGGCGTCCAGAGACAGCTCGCCCAGCACCAGATATTCGGCCAGCTCTTCCTTCGGGATGATCTCCATCGCGGCCAGCAGCCCCAGCGCGATCGGCAGATCGTAATGGCTCCCCTCCTTGCCCAGATCGGCCGGGGCCAGATTGACCGTCAGCCGCTTGGGCGGCAAAGACAGGCCCAAAGAGCTGAGCGCGGCGCGGACCCGCTCCTTGCTCTCGGCGACCGCCTTGTCCGGCAGGCCGACAATGTTAAAGGCCGGCAACCCGCCCGCGATCTGCACCTGCACATCCACAGGCTTCACGTCAATGCCCTGAAAAGCGACGGTGTTCACACGCGCGGTCATGGTGCTCCTCTGTAAGCTCTTTCCCCTTTATCGCATAAGAACAAACAGGAAACAATCCTGTTCTTTGCCCCTGCCATCAGCGCGGGCATTAAAGCTGTTCCTCCAGATAGTCCTTCAAAATCAGGGCGTGGCTGTGCGCCGTATCTTTGGCGGCATAGAGCAGGACCAGCGTTTTACCGGGCGGTACGCTTTTAAGATATGTTTTGGCCTGCGCCTCGTTTTCAGAAAGCTCACGCAGGTAATGTTCGCGGAATTCGTCCCATTTCTGCGGATCGTGCCCGAACCATGTCCGCAGCGCCGGGCTGGGGGTCAGCTCTTTCCACCACTCATCCAGTGCGGCTTTGTCCTTTGAAATCCCGCGCGGCCAAAGCCGGTCCGCAAGGACGCTGTAGCCGCCGGGCCTGCCTTCGTCATAGATTCGCCATGTTACGATTTTCATGAGGATATGCCCTCCGCTTACCGTCAAAAATAACGCGGCAGCACTGAGCGGATCAAGCGTCTTTCCCGGACTTTTGTAAAAATCCGGCTGACGTTAACGATTGATTCATCTTTTATGTTTAAGAGAGGAGATGTGAGACACGAAACAGTCACAAAACGATAAGGATAAAACAATGTTAAGTGATCAAAATCTGGCGGTACTAAGCAACGATCTTCAAGTGCCGCGTATTATCGGCGATGTTCTTTGCGGTGTGGAAACGCTGGGAGATGACGGACGCTTCGCTCTTCACGGGCTTTTGAGCGATATGGAGCCGGATGCGGCGCTGCTGGCAATTGCACTGGGCGCGGAGAAGCTGGCTCTGGTTTGTGGAGAGGGTTTTCCCGGCGCAGGTGTTTTAAAGATGGAATCCGGCCGGATCGTCGGGGAATACGCACCTGCAAGGCTTCGCCGCGTACAAGCCGGGCAGACAGCCCAGGGTGCTTTGATTACAGGCGAGGATAGTGTTCTTGATATGCTGGCTTATGTTCCGGAAGATCTGGAATCTCTGGCCGAGCTTCTGGACTTTGCCGGTGAGGGTTTTGCGCGGCATAACGAAGACGCCGCCGCTTTGTGTGAAATTCTGGCCGTTCAGGCCCGTGCGCAGGCGCTTGTCGCCGAGGCGTTTCTGGATATGGCCGCCGAAGAGGAAGGGGTTTGTACGCCAACTCTGTGCGCTGGCGCATCCGTATCTGCGGCGCCGCGCCATAACGTTATTCTGTTCCCACTGCGGGGGTAGGCATTTGCGTAGAGTGTATCTAGCGTATCTGTAAAGGTTTTATCGTTCCTCCAAACACGATGGATTAAAGTCTCACCTCTTGGGTGGGGCTTTTTTCTATGGGAGGTGACGGCGGAACGGGTGAATTTTTCCTGAAGCCTAATTTGCGGGAAAGTTGCTGCATCAGATTAGAGTTTTTGATTTTGCGGCCAGCTAGTACGGCGCCGCCAGCCGCCGCGCCAGCTGCACCGAAGATAACGTGCAGGGCCAAATCTTCCGGAACGTTATAGAACAGGAACGGCAGAATCACACTGGTCGCGCCAAGTGCTGCGCCGGTGATTTCTCCGCCGGTGGCCACGATATCTGCGGCTGCGAAGGCACCTGTCAGACCGAGGCCTTTGGCGATTTTGCGCCAAGGTTTCATCCAGAAATTTTCTGACACCGGAGCGGAAGTTTCTCCGGCCATGTTACCCGAAAGAACTTTGTCCGGTTTTGCAAAGCGCGCCAGATTTTTTTGTACTGACAAGGTGGCTTTTTCAACATGCTTGTGGCTTGAAAGCGTGCGCATGCCTTTATGGATCACCTGCCCTGCGAGGGCGCCGCCCAGCCCCATCCAAACCATTTCGGGGTTCATACCGTCCGCAAGGTAAGAGTGCGCTGTGGCGGCCCCGCCGAAAATATAGCTAAGGGGTGTGTTCAGGCTTGTGCGGTGAAAAAAATCCCGAATATCGCGTAAGGCCTCTTTGCCTTCGCCGCTATCCATCGCGCCCAGCTTGATCGTCCCGGCCATGGCGGAGCCGAAAATAATCGTATGCAGTACGACATTCTCAACCGTGTTAAAGGCGTAAATTCCCTCCGCCGTATTGTGAGCGGCCTCCATGAAGGCGAGCTTAAAGGGTGAGTCCGGAATCAGCTTTTCGCCAAGATCCAGCGCCGGATCTTTGATGATAAAGCCGATCCGGGTATTGACGAAATCATATCCGGCATTGAGCTTATCGTGCGCATCCAGAGCCAGTGTTTTAACCCGGCTGCAATGTTGCGGGAAAAGCCCGGCGATATTCAAACTGTTTTGCGCGATATCCGCCGCCGTTTCACCGAAAAGCTGTGTGATGTGGTCATGGCATGTGAGTTCTATATTCGGATTGAAATAAGCCTGATCGAATTCCGGAACGTAGTCCGGATCGTCCAGCGCATCCATGCTGAAATTTGTCAAAGCGGTAGCTTGGGGGTTGATATAGGTTGTCGCAGAGCTGCCGATTTGCTTTTTCATGAAGGCCAGCGTACCGGTGGCGAAGATCAGCAAGCCCAAAGCGGATTTCGGATGTTCTTTCACATCTTCCCAGATATGCGCCCCGGCGTTTTTGAGTGTCCGCCCCGTCGCGCGGAGCGGTTCGATCGGAATTTGCCCGGTCTTATGCTTGTACATATGGAGGATTTTTTGGTGATCCTCCGGCAGAGTTTCAGGTGGCGGGAGCTTTACGCCTTCGGAGAGGCTTTCGAGATAGGCTTCAAGTCCCTCCAGCCCCGCACGCAGGGATTTTTTATCCGCATCGTCTTTGTCCCGCGTTGGACCGAGTGCCTTGCGCTCAATTTTGGCGAGTTCTTTCATAAAGGATAAAAGCGCCGGGTCCTGACGCAAATCACCGTACAGGCTGCGAATTTGCTCTGCGATGACAGGCGCCGGATTATCGTCTCTGCGGCTGTAATGGTGCCGCACCCACAGCGCCTCCGTTTCGGGGGAGTCCAGAACGCCCCCGAGTGCCTGCGTGGCATCCAGCCTGTGTTGAAGCGTATCGCGGATCATGTGTTCGAATTTCGGACGGAGGTTAAAGACCCAACTCACGCCTGCAAGCTTTTACAACATCGCCAAGCGGGCAGTTGGTTTTTTGTTCCCAGTCAGAACCGTATCGATCGGCCACAGCCCAATCAGACGATCCCGTGTGTTTCAGGTGCCTTCCGGCTTGAGCATAGCAGATATGATGATCTGTAGCGAAATGAATAAGGGTTTCGCCTAGAAGTGTACCAGATTGATTACGCTTATCCCTTTCGCTGCCTGTTAGTTCTATATGTTCAACATTTTTAAGATCACCAAGCGGGTCGATATCTTTGGCAAGGTCATAGGTCATAAAAAAGCCTCCGTTGGAATCTATAAAGGCTTTGGAGCAATCGACTGTCCGTACAACAGATTTCCCCATTAATCCGGGATAGGTGATGGATACGTAAGGGCCGCCGGCCTGCGCTTCGGTAGCCGGGGTCAAAGCCAGCATGGTAGCGGCAACGGCATTAAACAAAGGGTTTGTGGGTTTGGTGCGCATGGATTGTTTACTCTCTTTATTCGGGTTTTTGTACATTTGATTTTGGGGAGGCCGCTTGATGACGTTGGCTGTCCGCCCCTTAATCCTTTTGTCCGCAGCTAAATTGAAAATGATTCGCATTTGCTGTTGACTTCATCTTTAATGATGATAATCATTCTCATTGTCAATAGAGAATAAGAATCGTTCTCAATAATTTTCTGGACAATTTTTAAGGACCCGGCCCATGGCGGAAGAGAAGCAAAAAAACAAGTTTTTGAAAGATGTGTTTTGGAAGGTCGCAGGTGTCGGGTTCGGGCTTGCCACGGGTGTGTTTATTGCAGACCCGTTCACGGAAGCCTTGTTTTTAGGGGATTTTCACGATCCGGGTAATTTGAACGCGCAGGCTGTCTCATCCTGGATCAATACACATTTTTCATGGGTGCCGGAAATAATTGGTTTGCGCGGTGACGGCGGGTTTTTGAATACGGAGTTCGCGCAGAGCGTTTTGTCACCACACCTGGAAAAAGTTGCGCTGCCTACTCTGGAGACGGTTGCCCAAAGCTACGGGGAAAAGGGATTCTCCATGGATGATTTGCTATAGCGCCCTACCCTTCCGGTAGCATCCGGCCCAGAGGTTTTCCAGCAAGGATATGAAGGTGGAAATGGGGCACTTCCTGCCCGCCATGCAGGCCGGTATTGGTGATGGTGCGGAAACCTTGCGCGCTTAAATTTTTCTCCCGGACGATTTTCGACACGGCTGCGTGGAAGGCTTTGATTTCTTCAGCCGAAGCGTTTTCGCCGAAATCCTCGATCGAGATATAGGCACCCTTCGGAATTACAAGAATATGAACGGGGGCCTGCGGGTTGATATCCTTAAAGGCCAGAACGTGCTCGTCCTCGTAAACTGTTTCGTTCGGGATTTCGCTTCGTAAAATCCTTGCAAAAATATTATTATCGTCATATGTCATGGCCGTTCCTTCTCAAACGGTTGGGCGAAAGATCGAGGAAATTACACACTATCCGGAGCCGGGATGTAAAGCCATGTTTGTGACGATGCTCAAAAGTAAGATACACCGTGCGGTCGTAACGCAATGCGATTTGCATTATGAAGGCTCGATCACGATCGACAGCGATTTACTGGAGCAAGCCGGGATTTTGCCTTATGAGCAGGTGGATGTCCTGAATATCAATAACGGTGAGCGTTTTACGACTTATGCGATCGAAGGCTCCCGTGGTTCCGGCATTATCGGGATTAACGGCGCGGCGGCGCGGCTGGCGCAAAAGGGCGATCTGGTGATTATCTGCGCCTTTGCCGGTATGACGCCCGAAGAGGCGCAGGATCATGCGCCTGCGGTTATTTTGATGGATGAAAAGAATCAGATAAAGACCGGTAAAATATAAAGGCTTGACTCGCTGTGGTGTGCCCTGTATACAGGATGTGTCTTTTTAAGGATAAATCCGGAAAATTTTGGATATTTAACTAGGCCGAAGATATTCGGTCCCCGCAAAAGGGTTCCGCGTGAAAGCTTTTATGAATACGGGCTTTGAAAACCGGAAGATACGGCAACAAGGGTCCGGCAAACAGTAATCTCCACAACAACCATGATAACCAAGAAGACGAGAGTCTCATGAATTTACAAGAATTGAAGACACGTTCGCCCGCGGAATTGCTGGCGTTTGCGGAAGAGCTCGAGATTGAGAGCTGCAATACGATGCGCAAACAGGATATGATGTTTGCTATTCTCAAAAAACTGGCAGATCAGAATGTCCCCATTACCGGCGTCGGGGTTTTAGAGGTTTTGCAGGACGGCTTCGGCTTCTTGCGTTCGCCGGAGGAAAATTACCTGCCGGGTCCGGACGATATTTATGTGTCTCCGTCACAAGTACGCCGTTTTGGGCTGCGGACCGGGGATATCGTAGAAGGTGAAATTCGCGCGCCAAAAGATTCCGAGCGTTATTTCGCGCTGCTCCGTGTGGGGTCGATCAATAACGAATCTCCTGACAAGCTCCGTCACCGGATCAATTTTGACAATTTGACGCCGCTTTATCCGGACCGGAAAATCAAGCTGGAAGTCGACAATCCAACCAAGAAGGATTACGTGCAGCGTGTGATCGAGCTGACCGCGCCGATCGGCTTCGGCCAACGAGCGCTGATTGTCGCGCCGCCGCGGACCGGGAAAACCGTGATGTTGCAGGAGATCGCGACCTCGATCGCGACGAACCACCCAGACGCCTACCTGATCGTGCTGCTGATTGATGAGCGGCCTGAAGAGGTGACGGATATGGCGCGCTCTGTGCGCGGAGAAGTTGTTTCTTCCACGTTCGACGAGCCAGCCGCCCGTCACGTACAGGTGGCCGAGATGGTTATGGAGAAGGCCAAGCGCCTGACCGAACATAAGCGGGATGTGATTATCCTTCTCGATTCCATTACCCGTCTGGCACGAGCCTATAACACGGTCGTGCCCTCTTCCGGGAAAGTTTTGACCGGTGGGGTGGATGCCAATGCGCTCCAGCGTCCCAAACGTTTTTTCGGGGCAGCCCGGAATATCGAACAGGGTGGCTCTCTGACGATTATCGCGACGGCTCTGATTGACACTGGTTCTCGGATGGACGAGGTGATCTTCGAGGAATTCAAAGGGACTGGGAACTCCGAGATTGTTCTGGACCGTAAGATTTCCGACAAGCGGATTTTCCCGGCCATCGACATTCAAAAGTCCGGCACACGGAAGGAAGAGCTGCTCGTGGGCAGAGAAAATCTCCAGAAAATGTGGGTTTTGCGCCGTATTCTCAATCCGATGGGGACGGTGGATGCTGTGGAGTTCCTGCTTGGCAAGATGCGCGAGACAAAGAACAACGACGAGTTCTTTACCTCAATGAATCAGTAAGACAGTGCGGCGAAGGAAAGCGCGGCAATCTTTTGCTTCGTTGCCGTTTTGTCTTCGTCTTGCTTGCCGCCGGGAAAATGATCTCTGAAACGGATAATCTGTGCGGACGGACCTTGCTTTAGGGTACGCCCGTTCGTCATGAAATGCAGAAACTCAGAGGATGAAAGCGGCTCGTGCACCATATTGCCCTGAATTTTAATATCACCGCGTTCTGACAGATATGCGAAAGCGTCATCGTCTATAGACAGCCGGATTCCCTCTAGAACCAGCATCCGGCCTTCGAACGACTTATTATCAAGAAGCGCTTCAAAATCAGATTGTGTTTGGCAGGGCTTGACCAAAGAGCGGTCGATTTTAACGGTGTCAGGCCGGATATTTTTAATCCGCCTGTTATCGGAGGCCTTCACCCCGTAATCGTCAAGCGTGATTCCAAATCCTTTCCTTTTAAGGTTGAAAATCCGGCTTTCGGAAAAAGGGTGAATAAATTCGTCTTCAAGAATCTCGATATTAATTTGCGGCGGAGTGATTTTATGCTGCCTTAAAATCATATTGACTTTTTCCGATAACCCATCGCTTGCGAAGGTCTCCGGCGACATATTGACGTTCATCGCAATATCGGCAGGCAGAGATTCCCTATGGTCGCTCAAGAACCGACAAGCACGATCAAGCATAAACAGATCAAGAAGAGGCAACTGGTTGTTGGCCTCAATATCCCCCAAAAATTCATGAGGCCGCTCCTGAGTGTGTAACGTAACGTCTTCGACTGTTTGGGATTTCCCCCATTTTCTGGCGAGTACCTCTCCACCTGTACAAACAGGTTTGCTTGAGGAGAGCTTGAATACAGGCTGGATCGCAAAAGGGAAAGACTCGCGGATAAAGGCGGTTTTTATCGGGGTCGGATCACTCATTTCGAACACATCATAGGCCCTGTTTCTAAAAATTACGGTAATGTGTTTTGAGACTCTTTGTCAATTTAGAATAATTATAGATCAAATTTTTCCTAAATACTGTTCGTAATTCATTGAATTCTCACATAAAATTGAAACGATAGTATTTGCCATAATATAATTTTTGTGGTGGGATGAAAGTATAAGGGCCTTAAAAAGACGGCGGGTTAAAAAAACAGACCGTCAGGCCCAGAGAAAAAGAATAAACAGCGCATGATGGATAGGTGAGACGATGAAACAGTTATCAGGCAACATAGATAATAACGCACAGCAGCACCTCGCGAAAGCAGTGGGTGCGTATCTCATCATTCTTATCATGATACTCGCCGTGTCCGCCGGTACGGCCTGGTCGTTCGATACGTACGATCCGGTCGAAGGCGGCGCGGTCGATCAGATTCAAGGCGACGGCGCTAACCCGTTCGCCTCAAACACTCCCCCCCCGGCCATGGCGGATTCGTGCCTTCCCTTGCTCAAATCCATCCATTACACAGCCCCTGTATCTGCCATGGACAGGAACCAGCGCTCGGCTGGAAAGGCAGTGGCTCTCGGTCTTGTATTCGGCGTTCGCTTTGCCCTCACGCCGCCGACCAAGACCGGAGCGCCTACTCTACATGCAAAACCCCGTGTCGATATCTGGGAAACTGACGGCGCCTTTGCCGGAAACCGTAATGCCCTCGCGGTTTCGGCCTACCGTCAATGCCAGAAAGAGCGGGCCCTGCAAGCGCTATCGGATTTCCGCTGGACGCGTTAAGACAGGAGTAAACTGCTGGATTTTAAAATGCCCCTCGCACAATGGCCGCCTTCTGAAAATCCTTAGCCGGATTTGAAGAGGCGGCCTTTCTTTTACAGGTCTTTGAGAACGCTCTAACCGGCGAGACGACCCAGTGCGCGTTTTAACGCTTTTTTCCTGAACAGGCTGCGCAGGACGAGGGTCATTGCCCCACCGGTTGCCAGAATTAGAAGATCCGCCATTAATCTCGCAGGTACGCCTCCCGGCAGGGCCGGTAAGGTAGAGGGAAGCTGTGCACGCAGGACCAGAAAATAAAGAATGAAAAATCCAGCAGTCAGAAGAACGCCAAGGGCTGTACCAAATCTTTGCGGGGTGCTCGTGATATTCTTAAGGGCCAGTGCCGCATCATGGACCAACTTTTCAGCGCTTTCGTCCGAGAGCCCGGCTTCCGTATTTTTCAGCAGGGCGAGAGTCGCTTTTTTAGGAGGAAGCTTCATCGCAGCCTTCACGGCGAGGCGCAGCGTTTTGTACGCGCAGGCTTGTCTTACGGCGCCCGCGGCATCCCCTTGCCCCGTCGCCGCTTTTTCCAGCGCCTTTATACCCGGCTCCATGATCTGTTCAAGGATCGGGGGCATATCGATAAGCAGGGTTTGCAGACCAAAAATGAAAGCGGGCACCTCTTCACCCTCAACGGTAAAGAGCGCATCTCCGTTCGGGATATGAACGAGATAGGGCAGGTAAACCTCTTCCTGTCCTTTTCCAGCTTGCCCTTCCCCTGTCATGTCCACGGGACGCGCGTTCACATGGTCGATCAGGTGCGGACCGAGCTGTTCGATGACCGAGACGACACGCTCTTCAAGGGCGTCGCGGTTGTAGTCAAAAAAGCCGACCGCATCAATTTCGACGATCGCGATATGCGTATTCCAGGCGTGCCCGTTACAGGTTTTGCATGGAATCGTACGCCGCCCCCGGCAGACAGTACACTGGATTTTTCGGGTCTGATGGCAGGTGCGGCATTGCGCTTTCCCCTGCCCGTGGCAATAGGTGCAAGGGTGCGGTTTGCCTTGTGAGCCCGTTATTTGCCGGTTTCCGTTGCATTGTGGGCAGGTCTCAAAGCCGTTTCCATGACAGCGCGGGCACATTTCCTGCCCATGCCCGTGGCAACGCACGCACGGCACGGCGCCCTTGGCCTTACAGGCGTTGCAGGCCTCGTAATGGGCGAATTGTTTGTGCAGGAAAGGGAGCTTGATCAGCTCATTATGGATGTTAAAACCTTTGTCCTTGCGATGAAGAAGAACGTCCCGGATGCGGTTAATAACATCCGCATTATGCATGATCTTGCTTTTCTCGCGGGCAATGGCTTCGCGCATCATGGCGTCACTGCCGACGATCTGGGGACCTGTCACCTTTCCGGCTTGTCTCTTTTCAGAGATCTTTGTCTTCAGTTCAAGTTTTGTCGCACACAGAAATTCGAGGGTTTCCCCCTTAAAATCCTTTAATTCGACTTTGTCCGGATCAATCCCGTTGCCCCGAATCAGGCCGCGGAGTTTCTCCAGAGCGCCCTGCGCATAGGCCGGGTCGATCTCCGCATGATAGCTTGAGCCGCCCTGTTCCTGCGCAAGGGTAAAAGCCTCGTCTTCGCCGGGTGGCGGTTGAGGCGGCCATTCGGGAGGTTGGTCTTGCTCGTCCACAGCATCTTATCCTTGGGCGCATGGCCCTTATTTCTGCGCGTTTATCCCGCAGCCTGTGCGGGGGAGATATAGCGGCGGGGCCGATCAGGCCTTTTTAAGCTGCGTGCCTAAAAAGCTTTCCGTTCGCGTGTTGGCCAGCGTTGCCGCTTCTGCATTGTAGTGCATTCCGCCGCCGCGCGCAAAGGCGTGGTCCATCCCCGGATAACGGTATGTCTCCGCGAGCGGATGATCGAGCAAGGTCTCCTCGATTTTTTCCTGCGCGTCTTTAGGCACAAATTCGTCTTCCCCGGCGATATGCAGCAGAATCGGCGCTTTGATCCTTTCGGCGTCGCCCAGCATGGCCTCAATGCCGACACCGTAATAGCTCACTGAGGCGTCTATATCGCTGTGAGCGGCCAGCATATAAGCGAGCTTTCCGCCGAGGCAATACCCGATGCAGCCAACCCGCCCGTTACAGCGCGCATCATCGCGGACGAAGGCCAGCGTTGCCTGAAGATCTTCCAGACCCTTGGCCTGATCGAATTCCCCGAAAAGCTGGAACGCCCGCTGGAGCTGTTCTTCTACGCTGTCTACAAGCTCGATGCCCGGCTCGATCCGCCAGAAGAGGTCGGGTGCAACGGCGACATAACCCAGAGCGGCAAGATGGTCGCATTTATCGCGGATTTCCTGATTAATGCCGAAAATCTCCTGAATGACGATAACGCAAGGGGCGGGCATGTGCTCAGGCAGAGCCATATAGGCGGAAAAAGACCCGGAGCCGTCAGCGGCAGGGATCTGAAGGGTGTTTTGTGCATGGGGCATGTTTTTTTCTCCCAGAGTATCGTATAAAAGGTGTCGTATAAGAACAGTATAAAAGTTTAGTCAAGCGAAGGAGCCGGTACAATGAAATTCAATATCGAGATTGATTGTTCCCCGGAGGAAGCGCGCGCCTTTTTCGGCCTGCCGGATGTCGCACCCATGCAGGAGCGTCTGATGAAGGATATGGAGGAGAAACTGCGCGGCAATATGCTATCCATGGACCCGGATGCCATGATGAAAAGCTGGATGCCTATGGCAACCCAAGGGGCCATGCAGGGTTGGGGTGAAATGCAGAAAATGTTCTGGGAGCAGATGGGTATGGGGATGTCCTCCGGCGCTTCCGGAGGTAAGGGTGGAAAGTCGGGTAAACCCGGCAGCGGCGGAGAATGAGCGAGACAATCTATGCGCTGGCCAGTGCGCCGGGCCGCGCCGGTGTTGCGCTCGTGCGGGTCTCAGGCCCGGACAGTTTCAAAAGCCTGTCCGTACTTGCGGGGGAAGCGGTCTATACGCCGCGAAAGGCGGTTTTGCGCAAATTAACCGCACCTCAAACGGGCGAGCTGATTGATCACGCGCTGATTTTACCTTTTAAGGCTCCGGCCAGCTATACGGGCGAGGATATCGTCGAATATCATCTGCATGGCGGGGTTGCCGTCGTTGAGGCGTTACTGGCGGCGCTTGCGGCCTGTCCGGGGCACAGGCTGGCCGCGCCCGGTGAATTTACCCGCCGCGCCTTTGAGAACGGGCGGATGGACTTAACCGAAGCCGAAGCCGTTGCGGATTTGATCAACGCGGAAACGCAGGTGCAGCGTCATCAGGCTTTGCTCCAGATGGAGGGGGCGCTTTCCCGGCTTTATCAGGGCTGGAGCCATATTTTGACCCAAAATTTGGCCCATCTGGAAGCGGATATCGAGTTTCCGGATGAAGACTTGCCGGAAGGGATATCTCCTCAGATTCGCCCGGTGATAGAGGATTTGATTACCCAGATCAGTGCGCATCTGGATGATAATCGGCGGGGCGAGAGGCTGCGCAGCGGTGTCCATATCGCTGTGATCGGTGCGCCCAATGCGGGGAAATCTTCTCTGGTCAACGCATTGGCACAGCGCGATGTCGCGATCGTATCCGCGCTGGCCGGGACAACGCGCGATATCGTAGAAATCCATCTTGATCTTGGAGGCTATCCCGCGATTTTAGCGGATACGGCAGGTCTTCGCCCCGAACAAATCGGACAAGAGGGGCAGGAGTCTATCGAGTCGGAGGGAATTCGGCGGGCGCTCAAACGGGCGGAAGAGGCAGATATTCGCCTGCTCCTCTTTGACGGGACGCAAGAGGTGCCCGATGCGCACACGCTGGCCTTGTGTGGTGAGCGTGCGGTAATTGCTCTCAACAAAGCCGATTGCGAGCTAAAGATGGGCCGGGATGCTTTTGGCGGGCATCCGGTCATTTCCTTGTCGGTCCAAACGGGCGAAGGTTTGGAGGCTTTAACTGGCGCTCTGCTTGCCCGGATTAAAAATCTGATCGGCTTGCGAGAGGCCCCGTCTCTGACCCGCGCGCGTCACAGAGAGGCCTTGGAAGAAGCGAAGGCGGCGCTTTCCCGCTCTCTCACAGCGCCTCTGCCGGAGCTATCCGCCGAGGATTTACGGTTGGCGCTGCGGGCGCTTGGGCGTATTACAGGCCGGGTGAGCGCCGAAGACCTTCTGGATGTGATTTTCAGCGATTTTTGCATCGGGAAGTAGTGTAGATTTTAGGGCGCTACAAAGTGCCTTTAATCAAAAAGCTGGCAATTTCAGGCCTTTTCAGTATATAAACCGCCCATGAACAAGGGTTTTGATGTCATCGTTGTCGGGGGTGGGCATGCCGGGTGTGAAGCTGCGGCGGCCTCTGCGCGTATGGGCGCACGGACGGCTTTGCTGACCCACAAGCTTGATACGATCGGTGTCATGTCCTGTAATCCCGCGATCGGCGGGCTCGGCAAGGGGCATCTGGTCCGGGAGGTCGATGCGTTGGACGGGCTGATGGGCCGCGCCATAGACCGTTCCGGGATCCAGTTTAGAATGCTGAACGCCTCGAAAGGCCCGGCTGTGCGTGGGCCTCGTGCGCAGGCAGACCGAGCGCTCTATCGGCAGGCTATCCAGGAGATACTCGCCGATTATGCGGGGCTGACCTTATTAGAGGGTGCCGCCGAGGATATTATTCTTGGTGCGGATGGCGTGGTTGAAGGGCTGGTGACCGGTGATGGGCAGACGATCCCCTGCCGGGCGATTGTCCTGACGACCGGGACGTTCCTGCGGGGTATGATCCATCGCGGGGAAGAAACAATTCCGGCAGGGCGTGTCGGTGAAGCGCCTGCGATCGGGCTGGCGCATACGCTGGAGCGCTTAAACCTGCCGCTTGGACGGCTGAAAACCGGGACACCGCCGCGTCTTGACGGGCGCACGATCGATTTTTCAATCCTTGAAGAGCAGGAGGCTGATCCACGGCCCGTGCCCTTTTCAACCCTGACGGATGAAATCACGGTGCCGCAGATTTCCTGCCACATCACCTATACGGCGCCGCAAACGCATAAGATTATCGCGGATAATCTCCACCGCTCCGCCATGTATTCCGGGAAAATTACCGGGACTGGCCCGCGCTATTGCCCCTCTATTGAGGATAAAATTTCCCGTTTCGCGGATAAAGAGCGCCACCAGATTTTTCTGGAGCCGGAAGGGCTGGACGATCCCACAATTTACCCGAACGGCATATCAACCTCTTTGCCGGTTGATGTGCAGGATGCTTATATACGCTCTATTCCGGGGCTGGAGGCTGTGAAGATCCTCGAATGGGGCTATGCGATCGAATATGATTACATTGATCCGCGGGCCTTACGGAATACGCTGGAGGTCAAGGCCGCGCCGGGGCTTTTCCTTGCCGGACAGATTAACGGGACGACCGGCTATGAGGAGGCTGCCGCGCAAGGGCTTATGGCCGGTGTGAATGCGGCTTTAATCGCCGGTGCGGTTTCACGTGAAACAGCCCGTTCTTTTACCCTTGATCGTGCGCAGGCTTATATAGGCGTTTTGATCGACGACCTGATCACACAAGGCGCACCGGAGCCGTACCGGATGTTCACGTCTCGTGCGGAATATCGTTTGCGGCTTCGGGCGGATAATGCGGACCAGCGTTTGAGCGATTCGGGTATTGCGATCGGTTGCGTGGGGGATGTCCGCCGTACCGCATGGGAAAAGAAAAAGACTGCACTTGGCGCGGCCAGAGAGATGGCGGAACGCTTTACGGCCACGCCTAACGAACTGGAGGCGCAGGGAATACAGGTGAATAAGGACGGGCAGCGTCGCTCGGTGCTCGATCTTTTATCTTATCGGACCATTTCATGGGACCGGTTGGCGACTGTGTGGCCGCCCTTGGCTGAGGTCGTGCCGGATATTCGGGAACAGATTGAATTTGATGCACTCTATAGCGGTTATATGGAGCGCCATGAGTCTGATATTCGTGCCTTTAGAAAGGATGAGGCGCTTTTATTGCCGGTCGATCTTGATTACGGGCAGGTTGGTTCTTTGTCGAATGAGGTGCGTCAAAAACTTGAGATGGCGCGGCCCGAAACATTGGGAGCGGCCTCCCGTATTCCCGGCGTGACCCCGGCGGCTGTGATGGCGTTGCTGCGTCATGTGCAACGCGCTAAAAAAGAGCAGGCCGAAGATAAAGCCGAAGACTTTGTCAAGAATGAAACATCCCGGAACAATGCAGCCTGAAAATTTCCCCTTCCCCGTTTCCGATACGGTTTTTGCCAAGCTTGAGTTATATCATGCCTTGCTTCTGAAATGGCAAAAGGCCCTTAATCTTGTCAGTCCTAAAACGCTGGACGATGCGTGGAATCGTCATTTTATCGATTCGGCCCAGCTTGTGCCGCTTCTTGAAGGTGAAAGCCGAACACTTGTTGATATTGGCAGCGGGGCGGGGTTCCCAGGGCTTGTGATTGCTATGATGCGCCCCGATCTGGAGGTGTATCTGGTCGAATCGGATGAGCGGAAATGCGAATTTTTGCGTACTGTTTCACGTGAAACCGAGGGTAGAATCACTATCCGCAATACGCGAATCGAGATGCTTGGTGATGAGATCGTGCCGGACGTTGTGACGGCACGCGCGCTCGCGGATATTAAAACGCTTTTAGATTACAGCGCGGGATGGGCGGCGAAAAATCCGGCCTTGCGGTGCCTTTTCCTCAAGGGGCGAAAAGGGTCTGAGGAACTGTCGCAGGCTCGGGCTTTTTACGAATTCAGCGCGGCAGAGGTGCCGAGCAAGACAGACCCGGAGGGTGTTGTTTTGGACATACGGGATATTCAACCGGTCTAGGGGCAGCCTGTGTATAAAGTCCGCATCCCCAGCGGATTGTCTTGCTTTTCGCGTCATAAATTTTCATGATCAGGGTATCAAAATTCTTTACGAAGGAGGCATCATTCATGCGTGATCTCAGCACGGAAAAGGTCCCTCGTCTTCTGGCGGTCGTCAATCAAAAAGGCGGCGTTGGTAAAACGACGACAGCGATTAATCTGGCGACGGCTTTGTGTGCCATCGGTAAGTCTGTTTTGCTTCTTGATCTGGACCCGCAGGGGAATGCTTCGACCGGACTTGGCGTTCGGCGCGCCCTGATTCGGAACAGCACTTACGATGTTCTGTTCGGCGATTGCTGTGTCGAAGAAGCTGCTGTTCAGACAAAAGTGCCGCTTTTGTCGGTCGTGCCGTCTTCGATTCATTTATCGGGGGCTGAGATCGAGCTTGTGACGGCATCCAACCGCGAGTACCGTCTGAAGGATGCGCTGCAAAAGCCCCTGCCCTATGATTACGTGATTATCGATTGTCCGCCGTCTTTGAATCTGCTGACATTGAACGCTTTGGTTGCTGTGCATTCCATCGTTGTGCCCCTGCAATGCGAATTTTACGCGCTGGAGGGTCTTAGTCATCTGACCAAGACGATTGAGCGCGTTCGCAAGAAATTCAATCCGGCGCTGGATCTGCACGGCGTCGTTCTGACAATGTATGATCAGCGTAATAACCTGACGGCGATGGTCGAAAATGATGTGCGCCAATATTTCGGGGACAAGGTTTACAAGACCGTGATTCCGCGCAATGTTCGCTTGTCCGAGGCACCCTCTTACGGGTTGCCGGCAATTGTTTACGACATGAAATGTGCAGGGGCGCAGGCCTATATCCATCTGGCCAAAGAAATGATCCGGCGGGAACGCCAGCATCAGAAAAGCCTGCAGGTCGCCGCCTAAGGTTTGCCATCTGTTGACGCATTGAAAAGAAGGAAATTTATATCATGACAGATAAACCGGACCCGAAGAATCGCGGGCTAGGACGCGGATTAAACGCTCTGTTCGACGATGATGAGGATATAGCCGCCGCTGCTGCCGAAGATGAGGCGCCGTCCGGGCCTGCTCGGGGTCGTCAGATTGTCAGTCTCGATCAGCTACAGCCCGGCAAATTCCAGCCGCGTCAGGTTTTTGACGAAGAGGCTCTTTCGCAGCTTGCCGAATCGCTCAAGATTCATGGGTTGCTCCAGCCAATTCTTGTTCGCCCGCTTTCCGAAGATTCCTCGTCCGAAGATAGGGGGCGTTACGAGATTATCGCCGGGGAGCGGCGTTGGCGCGCGGCGCAAAAGGCGCAGCTCCATGAGGTTTCGGTTATCATTAAAACACTGTCGGATTCTCAGGCGCTTGAAATCGCCCTGATCGAGAATTTGCAGCGCGAAGATTTGAACCCGATCGATGAGGCGCAAGGCTACAAGAAGCTGCTTGAAGAATTCAGTCATACTCAGGAACAGCTTGCCAAATTGATGGGGAAGAGCCGTCCGCATATCGCGAATACATTGCGGCTTTTATCTTTGCCGGATAAGGTGCAGCGCCATGTCAGCGAAGGGCGTTTGAGCGCCGGGCATGCACGGGCACTTGTGACGGCGAAGGACCCGGAGGGACTGGCTGAAAAAATCATGGGGCAGGGGTTGAGCGTTCGCCAGACCGAAAGACTGGCTGCCGACGATGCGGGCCGGACAGTCAAGAGCCGGACTGCGGATTCGGCGTCTGCATCCTCTCCGAGAAAAGCGCGCGGCAAGGATGCCGATACGCTGGCGCTGGAGGCTGAGCTCGGGAATGCGTTAGGTATGCGTGTTTCGATTGAAAGCGATGACGGCTCCCAAGGACGCATCGTCGTTGAGTTTAAAACATTGGATCAGCTTGACGAGATTTTACATCGTCTTTCACATTTCCCCGGTTCGCGTCTGACAGGATAAAGATTGAACTTTGTTCGTCTCCGCTTTGTTTTTTACCGTTTTTCTTCCTGCTTTGCCGTACTAAAAACAATAGGGCTTCGTCTGAATAGTATCAAAGCTTTCGATTTTGTGGCGCTCTTTATAAAGATGCTCATCGTAAGGGCGATTTTTTTCTCTGTTTCGACGCGGCGGAATGTGAGGTGTTGTGCCTTTTTGCTCGGCCAAGGGAGCGTCATGTCGCTATCTGGCTGTGACGATGAAATGTAGCGGATTTCCCAGAGCGTCGCAGACGCCTGAGTTTTGGTCGAAAACCCGCCGCAGGAGCGGCCTATGAGTCTGTGATACGACATTCTGCACAGAATCTCATATCTCTCATTAAATCTCAACAGAACCTAGATGATTTCAAGAGACAAAGAAGCAGGCTTCCGCGAAGTATTCAGGAAGAATTGATTTTAGCTCATGCCTGTTGGTATAAAAAGGCTATTTTGCACGAGTTGAAATGTCTTATGAAAATCATCTTTAGTGGGTAACATCCGATTGTTAATCTAAAGGACTATAGCTTTCTTACTAAGAGGGTCTTGACCTGAGAAGTACAAAGCACTATAAGGCACTATCTTTTCGGTCACGCGGGGTGGAGCAGCCCGGTAGCTCGTCAGGCTCATAAC
>JAGRKA010000080.1 GCA_020442475.1 Alphaproteobacteria bacterium
AATATTTAAAGCAGCTCTGCTCGGAGCAACTGATTACATCGAAAAACCGCCGTGGTTATGCGGTGCGTGAATGGCAAAAAACCAGAGAGCGTAATGAAGCTCTGGATTGCTACGTTTACGCGCGCGCGGCTGCGGCTGTGGAAGGGCTGGACCGTTTTAGTGATCGCCACTGGCGTGAAATGGAACGATCTCTCGGCCTGGACGAACCCGCTAAAGCAAGACTATCGGAAGACAATCAACCCAAACCACCAACGCGTAAGCCTGTGAAACGGCGTGCGCGGAGCAAAGGCGTGAAATTATGAGTGACACATTGGAAGAAAAACTGGAGCGCGTGCAAAAAGCCATTGCCGCCATTGAAGGCGGAGGGCAAAGCGTTTCCTATGAAGGCCGCTCGGTAACCAAGGGTGATCTCAAAACCCTTTATGACCGGGAAACCTATCTGGAAAAACGAATTGAACGTAAAATTCGCGGCGGAATTCGTATGCGCGGAGGTATTCCGTTATGAGCCGAAAGCGTATTTCACTGCCCGAACCCACCACGCTTGATAAAGTCATTGGCTGGATTTCCCCTGAAGCGGGTGTCCGCCGCCTGAAAGCCAAGACCGTCATGGCATTGTATGGTGGTTACACGGGTGCGCGTAAAGACCGCCGTCAGACCAAGGCATGGCAGACCATCGATGGCAGCGCCGATCAGGTCACATTACCGGATCTTCCTGCCTTGCGGGAGCGTTCCCGCGATCTGATCCGCAATGCGCCGCTGGCAACGGGTGCGATCAATACCGTTGTCACCAATGTTGTCGGCACTGGTCTTAAAGTGCAATCCCGCCTGGATCGGGATGTGCTGAAAGGCGTGCTGGGCAATACGGAAGAAGAGTTTGATGCGTTTGAGCGGGCTGCCGAGCGGGAATTCCGTTACTGGGCAGCATCCAAACAGTGCGATGCATCGCACATGCAGGATTTTGCTGGAATGCAGGATCTGGCGCTGCGCTCGGTGCTGGAAGCTGGTGATGTTTTTGTCCTGCGGCGTTTTACGCAAAGACCGGGCGCACGTTACGGCACATGTCTGCAGTTGGTCGAAGCCGACCGGATCAGCAACCCTGATTGGAGGATGGATACACCCAGACTGGCAGGCGGCGTTGAGAAAAACGCATTCGGCGCACCTGTTGCGTATCATGTTCTGCAAGCCCATCCCGGCGATGTTAAAGATCCCGGTTCACGCCAGTGGCTGCGGCTGCGTGCGTATGATCGGGAGGGTAGCTGGCTGGTTAATCATCTTGCGCGCCCCACACGCGTTGGCATGACAAGGCCAGCGCCATATTTGGCTCCGGTGATTGAGAGCCTCAAACAACTGGATAAATATTCCGAGGCCGAGCTGATGGCAGCGGTCGTATCAGCCATGTTCAGCGTATTCATTAAATCCGAAGATCCAGACGGCCTTGCACCCATGGAAGATGGCTCTGCCGCCAGCCGCGATGATAAAGATTTTCATCTTGGTCCTGGTGCCATTTTGGATCTTCTGCCCTATGAAAGCGTGGAGATTGCCGATCCCAAACGCCCGAACGCGGCTTTTGATCAGTTTGTACTGGCCATCCTGCGGCAGGTGGGCGTAGCCCTGGAAATTCCGTTCGAACTGTTGGTGAAGCATTTCACGGCCAGTTATTCGGCGGCACAGGCGGCACTGCTGGAGGCATGGAAGTTTTTTCGCTCCCGCCGGGAATGGTTGGCCTGCATGTTTTGCCAACCCGTTTACGAAGCTGTGATTACAGAGGCTGTCGCCAAAGGATATTTGAATGCCCCCGGATTTTTCTCTGATCCCATGATCCGCGCAGCCTATTTGGGCAGTGAATGGATTGGACCGCCCAGAGGTCAGATTGATCAGCTTAAGGAAGGCAAAGCCGCCCGCGAACGGGTTGATATGGGTATTTCAACGCTGGCCGAAGAAACTGCTGCCCTCACAGGCGGCGATTGGGAGCGCAAGCATCGCCAGCGATCCAAGGAAAAACGCATGCGCCTTGAGGCCGGATTGGAAGAAGTCGAAGCGCCAGCAGAACCTATGCCTGCCCCTCAAGATCAAAACGATCCTGAAGACGAAGAAGACGAGAAAAATTAGGAGATTATTATGTGGGATATTCCATCTTCAACTATTCTGGCGATCATGCCGGAATGTCTTCCGGTCGAAGCGCCGAGTGCATTTCAAAAACAAGGTGCGGTGCTAGCCGATGACATCATGTCCACCCATGACAAGGTGGCCGTCATTGAGGTCGGCGGTATCATTACGCCGTATCAAAATATTCTCTCCATGTTGTTTGGCGGCACCAATATCGCCAGTATTGAAGAGCAATTTGTGGAAGCCCTGAATGATCCTGAGATTAGCGGCATCATGCTGCGCGTGGATAGCCCTGGCGGTTTGATCACAGGCGTTGAGGAATTGGCCAGCACCATTGCGGCAGCGCGTGGCAAAAAACCGATTGTGGCTTATGCGTATGGCAATGCGGCTTCGGCGGCATATTGGATTGCCTCTGCCGCTGACAAAATCGTGGCTGGCCCGACTACCATGCTGGGATCTATCGGCGTGGCAGTTGCTGTTCCTAAAACCCGAGAAAGCGGCTGGGTGGAGTTTGTATCTTCAAACGCTCCCAATAAACGGCTGGATCCTGAAAGTGAGCAAGGTCGAAATTCTATCCAGTCGCGGCTTGATGCCATGGAGGCTGAATTTATCGGCGCGGTGGCTGCAAACCGTGATGTTTCTCAAGACAAAGTCTTATCAGAATTCGGAGCTGGCGATGTTTTGCCTGCCCGTGAGGCTGTGCGTGCAGGCATGGCCGACCTTGTGGGAGGGATGAAAGATGCCCTCTCGCTTATCACCACTCTGCAACCCAAACCAAAAGGAGTCGTTATGACGAAACAAACTGAAACGCCGGAAACACCTTCCGGAAACTCAGGTGATATGGTCGCAAAAAGCACGATCACGGCTGATTATATCACCAAAAACCACCCTGAAATTGCAACCGCTCTGACTAAAGACAGCTTCAATGAGGGCTACAAAGCCGGATCTGAAACTGAGCGGGAGCGAATTTTAGGATTGGAGGAAGTCTCCATGCCTGGGCATGAGGATTTGCTGGAGACAGCCAAAAAGGATGGCAAAACCAAAGCCTCCGATCTGGCCGTTAAAATCGTGGCGGCTGAAAAGCAGCGCGGCAGTAATGCTCTCAAAACCATCGCAGAGGAAACAGCCGCTGAACCCGTCGTTACGCCAAGCACATCAAACGATATCTTGAGCGCACCGCAAATCGATGCGAACGCGCCTATCGAAGAGCGTGCAGAAGCGGAATGGAACGGTAATGCAGATATCCGGACGGAGTTTTCCGATAAGGATGCCTATATCGCCTATCGCAAAGCTGAAGATCAGGGCCGCGTTAAACGCTACGCCCCTAAAGCCAAGTAACCCCTTAACACCCCTAAAATCAGGAGAAAACTATGACCACACTGGCAAGTGATGTCCAGCGTCCCTTTGAGCTGGGCACAATCAACGAAGTCCCGGTTATTGCCGGAGACATCATCTATGAAGGCGCAGCTGTCGGCGATAATGCCAGCGGCTATGCACGACCACTGCAAAACGGCGATTATTTCTACGGCTTTGCAGAACAAAATGCTGATAACGCG
>JAGRKA010000081.1 GCA_020442475.1 Alphaproteobacteria bacterium
AATATAGTGGCTAAAGGCGCTGCGGACCTGCCTACGCTCCTCTTCAACTTTCATGTAGGTAAACAGAGTTGAAATGATAGAGATCAAAAAAACACACACACTGGGATAAAACGGGTCAAGCAGCAGGCCGTGATCGACATAAGCCGATACGGACCCGACAAAAGCGACCCCGATAATAGAAAAACAGACAAGCGCCAGTACAATTACATTGACGAACAGAGCCAGTATGATCATCAAAAAACCTGCGACGAGTATAAAGCTGGCCTCGGCGATGACCGTTACATCGGGCCGAAGCAAATAACGACCTTGCAAGACTTGCTCAATAACGTTGGCATGGATTTCCACACCGGGCTGAAAACGCTCCAACGCTGTCGAACGCAAATCCTTTAACCCTTCCGCGCTGGAACCGATCAGGACGATTTTTCCCTCCACCCGAGGTTTGACCGACTCAGAAAACGCGGAATCCAACAGCTTGAAAGCTGAAAGATAATCATCCGACCGTTCGTCAAATTTTCGGTAATACACCCAAAGCTGACCGTTACTTTCGACGGGAATCGTCCGGTCGCCAATAACAATCCTGTAATTCGTATCAATATCGTGCAGTTGCAAATCGGGGTTCCGCCCGATCTTAACGGAGGTTTTCCGGTCTCCCAGAGCAACTCTCAGCGCCTCAAGGCTCAAAGACGGATACAGTGCCTGCCCGTTCGAAAACACCATCCCGGTCCGCCGCAAAATTCCGTCCTGATCCGGCGAAGCCATAAAGCTGCCGTTCCCGGCGGAAGCGTCCTCAAGTTCCGGCAGGAATGTTGCGGCGACCCGAAATGTTTCGGCATCCGTTAAAAAACGCGTTCCATCTTCCGGGCGGATCAAAATTTGTTTTGTCAGGCGCGGCTTCCTCGGCGCCTGCGTATAGCTGCCATAGGTGAACCCGGAGACAAAAATGCCGGACGCTTTGATCGTCTCCGCCAACACCGTATCGTGATCTGGAAGAGCGAGAATATCCTTTCGCAGCACCTCAAACCGAGTATCTTCAGGGAGGTTTTGCGCGATAAAACGCGGGGAAGAGCGGTCCGGCTCGGCCAGCACCCCATCAAAAGCGATTACCCGTGCCCCCATATCCGTTAAGGCGCTTACCATATCCGCAATAACTGTGCGCGGCCATGGCCATTGCCCGTATCTCTTGAGCGATTCGTCGTCAACATCAACAATCACTACTGTATCGGTCGGCTCCCGCGGATACATACGGTTGAGACTGTCAAAGACAAGATAGCGCATCTCGTTGCGCCAATGATGGCCTGAGTTGCTGTAATAGACAGATGCCAGCAACAGCCCCGCCAGTACGAGAAAATGGAACCAGCGATGTGTCAAAAACCGGATCATGCGCGGCTAACGCTCCGTAAAGGCACTGTCGCGGGCGCGCAGCACAGGCTTAAGCAAATAATCCAGAATAGAGCGCTTACCTGTAATAACCTGAACCTGCGCCACCATGCCCGGTGTGATCGGTAAAGGATGCTCTGCGCTGCCCAGATAGTTTTTCTCGGTCCGCACCTCAATTTCAAAGGAGGGGTTGCCCTCACGATCTACGGTGCTGGAGGCCCCGATCCGCACCAGCGTCCCCTCCAGCGCCCCGTATTTCTGCGCATCATAGGCCGTAATCTTCACCTTCGCGTTCTGGCCGGGATGAATGAATGCAATTTCATCGGGGCGGATTTGCGCGATGATCTTAAGCTCGTCATCCATCGGGACGATCTCGACAAGACGCTGCGCCGGTTCGATCACGCCTCCTACCGTCTTGATCGCGATCCGGTTCACCGTCCCGTCCACAGGCGCACGCAGCTCCGCCCGATCCACCCGGTCGCCGATCGACTTCAAGCTTTCCTCCAGCGCCGCGATATCCGCTTCTACTTTGTTCAATTCTCCAAGAGCTTGCGAGCGAAACTTGTCATTCTGGCTTTGTTTTTCCTTCCGCGCGACTTCCAACTCAGCATCAAGGGACTTTTTGCGCTCAGCCTGCGCCTGAAGTTGGCCGGTTAAGTCACTGATTTCACGGTTTAAACGCATCTCCTCCAATTTCGGAACGGCCCGTTTTTCCACCAGCCCTTTCGTAATCGCCAGCTCTTCCTGCAACAATTTACGGCTCTGATATAAGCGATTGATTTCAGCGCTAACTTCCGCCAGATCCGCCTGCGCTTTCCTGATCCGCTCGTCTAAAATAGCATGCGCGTTCTTCAACTCTTTTTGCCGGGAATCGTAAAGCGCCTTTTCATTGGCCGCGATCTGCGCGCTGTTCTCCAGAACATCTGCGGACAGCACCAAAGCCGCCCCGGACGCCTCAGCCTCCAGCCGGGCCTTTTTTGCGCGCAGACTGCGGGAGCGCGCCTCAGCCCCACGCTCTTCGGAGGAAAACTGCACGTCGCTGATCCGGAGCAAGACCTGCCCCTTTTTAACGATCTGCCCTTCGCTGACGAGCAGTTCGGTTAAAACGCCACCCTCAAGGCTCTGCACAACCTGAATATCCTGAGATGGCACGACTTGCCCCTGCCCACGCGTCATAACCTCGACCTGTGAAAAACCGGCCCACAAAATCATAAAGGTGACGAAACCGGCGACTGCAAAGAGCATAAAGGTCGCAGGCGCAGCCGGACGCAGCCGGGTCACAGCCTCCAACTCGGACATGAAATCCGTATCGCGGATTTTCGGAGAAAAAAGGCTCATGACTTATCCTCCACTGTCATTGCGAGGAGACTCAGGCGACGAAGCAATCCAGCAGCCCCCCCCTGGATTGCCGCGCCGCTTTCAGCGGCTCGCAATGACAGCAGTGGAATCCTCACCAAGCCCCTCATTTTTGCACCTCAACACGCCCCGCCTGCAAGGCTTCCAGAACTTTCCCGCGTGGTCCGTCCATAACAACGCGCCCCTCATCCAGCAGAATCAGACGGTCGACAAGCTCCAGCATCGTATGCCGGTGCGTAATCATAATGAAGGTCTTGTCTCCGATTTCCTTCTGCACGTAGTGCTTGAAGGCCTCTTCCGCCTGCATATCCATCGCATTTGTAGGCTCGTCGCA
>JAGRKA010000082.1 GCA_020442475.1 Alphaproteobacteria bacterium
CGGGAAGGACTACAAATCCAAGCGCCGTCTTGTCGTGAGACCGGCCAGCGCCGATGAAGAGGCCGTTGAATATCTCGTGCCGAAGGGCCGCCATCTGGCCGTTCATGAGGGCGACTTCGTTCGCAAGGGCGATCCACTCCTCGACGGTGCGCTTGTCCCGCACGACATCCTGAATGTTCTGGGGGTTGAGGCCTTGGCCGATTACCTCACGAACGAAGTGCAGGACGTTTACCGCTTGCAAGGGGTGAAGATCAACGACAAGCATATCGAGGTGATCGTTCGCCAGATGATGCAAAAGGTCGAAATTACCGAAGTCGGCGATTCCACCTACCTGACCGGGGAGCTGGAAGATCGCGAGGAATTCGACCGTATCGTTGATAAGTTCAAGGCTGACGGCAAGCGTCCGCCGGAAGGCAAGCCGGTCCTGCAAGGGATCACGAAGGCGTCGCTGCAAACGCGCAGCTTTATCTCTGCCGCGTCCTTCCAGGAAACGACCCGCGTTCTGACCGATGCGGCCGTTAACGGTAAGATGGACCGTCTGCACGGGCTGAAAGAGAACGTCATTGTCGGGCGTCTGATCCCGGCCGGGACGGGGGCTTTCGTGAACGACCTCAAGCGGATTGCCGCTGAGCGTGATTTTGTCGCGCTGGAGGCCCGCCGGGCGGAACAGGCTGTGCTGGAAGCTTCACAAGAGGCGGAATCCGGTGATGATGGCGCGGCTTTACCCGCCGGAGAGGCCGCTGCCGAAACACCGGAGAGCAAGCAATCCGCCGCGGGGTAGATGCCCTGTGAATGTAAAGATCTGAAAAGGGGGGCTTCGGCTCCCCTTTTTTTACTTTCCAGTTGACATAGCGGCTGTGTGCTTATAAAAAACATGTACTATGAAAATAGTATACAGATACGAAAATCAGGGAGTTCCAATAGAATGGATAATGATAAGAACGTGCTGGCGATTACAGATGTTTTTGAACGAGCGGGAGTAAAGTTTGCACCGTTTCCGACAAATGGCGAATTAGAAGACGTAACTCCTTCTGCTATACAAACGTTGTCAGATGCAGGTTTTCATGTTACCGACAAACCGGGGCCCCAAAGTTTTCCAAAGATCCTGATATATTCCGAAAATCCAGAATATGCTCAAAAACTGAGCGAGGGTATACAGGCGGTTGGAAAAAAGATAGCGCAGCATGATATTTTATTTCTAAAAGAAACCTTGGAAGCGATTGCTCAAATAAGGGGAAATCCCTATAAAATAGCACGGAGCTTGTATAGCAAGGGTCTTCAGCCACCGCTAAAAGCTCATTCTTTGAGTGTAAGCAGGGCTTTGAACCACACTGTAGATTTTTCTTAAAGTCTTTTGGGTGCTTGGTTGCTGTGTCGATATTGAAAAAGAGGCTTCTCCTTTGTCATCCCGAACGCGTGAGCGGAGGGATATTAAAAAAATGTGTATCTTAAAAAAACTTCTCCAGTGTTTTTGCGCTGTTCGAAATGACAAAGATAAAACTCCGAGCCTCTGAATCTCCGCGTTAAAAACTCTAACTCACCGCTATCGTTGGACTCTGTTTTTTAACACGAAGGACGCTAAGCCTTCACGAAGTGCATGAAGATGTATTTTTTGAAGAATCCTGTCCCCTCCTCTCAAGTCTCATATCAAAAAAACTTCGTGCGCTTATTTTGATCTTTTTTGTCTTCGTGATTCCTGATCTAAATAATTTCTTGACGAACGCGAACCTTTCACTTATAGTCCGCGCCAATTCAGTTGGGCCTTGCGTCGTTTAAAGGCGTTTAGGTGTAACATCCGGATCATGGATGCTCTGCGAAAAATCATAGAGACGAAGGCAAGTCCTTTCGTAAAAATGATTTGACTTTGCGCGCTTTTCTGCGCTAGATGCAGCCATCCATTTGAAACGTTTTGAAACGAAGATAAGGGCTTTGATTTATGCCAACGATTAACCAGCTTATCCGGAAGCCCCGGAAACAGGTTGTAAAGGGTAAAAAGAACCGTGCGTTGAAGAGCAATCCTCAGCGCCGCGGCGTTTGTACCCGTGTATATACGACAACACCAAAGAAACCAAACTCCGCTTTGCGGAAGGTGGCCAAGGTGCGCTTGACAACAGGTCTGGAAGTGATCTGTTACATTCCCGGTGAGGGCCACAATCTGCAGGAACACTCCGTTGTTCTGGTGCGTGGCGGCCGTGTGAAAGACTTGCCGGGCGTGCGCTATACGATTATCCGCGGTACGTTGGATACGCAAGGGGTTAAAGACCGGAAACAATCACGTTCACGCTACGGCGCGAAACGTCCGAAGTAAGAAGGAACTTGATATATGTCACGTCGCCATAGAGCAGAAAAACGCGAAATTCTTCCTGATCCGAAATTTGGAGATCTGGTGCTGTCGAAATTCATCAATAACCTGATGCTGGACGGGAAAAAATCCGTTGCGGAAGGGATTGTTTACCGCGCGCTTGATATCCTTGAGAAAAAAGGTGCAAACGAGAACCGGAAATCCGGTGGTGATGAAGAAGGCTCTGGTGAGTCCGGCAATGCGGCTCTGTACGCCAAAAGTCGTGGGCTGGGTCTGTTTCATGATGCGTTGAAAAATGTCAGACCGCGTCTGGAAGTGCGTTCTCGCCGCGTAGGCGGTGCGACGTATCAGGTGCCTGTCGAAGTTCGCCATGATCGCGCTGTGGCTCTGGCAATGCGCTGGATCATTGATGCGGCCCGTAAGCGTTCCGAGAATACGATGACTGATCGCGTGGCCAATGAGTTGCTGGATGCGGCCAATGAGCGCGGGAATGCTGTCAAAAAACGCGACGATACGCATAAAATGGCTGAAGCCAACAAGGCTTTCGCACATTACCGCTGGTAAAACCCGAAGAGATATTAACGCAAGTTTCAGGAAAGTTCATAAGATATGTCACGCGAGCACCCTATAGATCATTACCGCAATTTCGGCATCATGGCGCATATTGATGCGGGTAAAACCACGACGACCGAGCGGATTTTGTACTATTCCGGGAAATCCCACAAAATCGGGGAAGTGCATGACGGCGCGGCTACGATGG
>JAGRKA010000083.1 GCA_020442475.1 Alphaproteobacteria bacterium
GGCCTTTTGCTGGCAGAGTACAGGGGCTATGGCGGTAATCCGGGCTCGCCGATGGAGGAGGGGCTTTATAAAGATGCGCGTGCCTTTTTGCAGTGGCTTCGTATGGAGAAAGGCGTCGAACCCTCAAAAACTGTCCTTTACGGCGAATCTCTGGGGACGGGAGTTGCTGTACAAATGGCGGCTGAGACAGCAGAGAATGAGCCATATTCTGCGTTGATTCTTGAGGCGCCCTTTAGCGCGACCGTTGATTTGGCTCGGAAAACTTATTTTTACCTGCCTGTGGATCTGCTGATGAAGGATCAATTCAGGAGTCGTGAAAAAATTGGAAAAATTCACATGCCTCTTCTGATCCTTCATGGGAATCGGGATGAAGTCGTCCCCTTGCAATCCGGGCAGGCTTTGTTCGAGGCTGCGCATAACCCGAAGACATTTATTGTCATTGACGGAGGGACGCATCATAATCTCTACAGTTATGGTGCCGCATCCTATGTTCTTGAGTTTTTGAGCGGTCTTGAAGAAGAGAGCCGGACATAAGTTTATAAGTTATGACGGAATAAGGATAGTCTTAAATGCCCTGTTATTCAGCTGCTATTCAGAACCTTTTGACGTTTTCTGTTGAGACTCCGGTTGAAGAGGCTCTTGCCGCGATGAAAGAAAAGGATTGCCGCTCTGCGCCTGTTCTGGACGCAGAAGGGAGGGTTATCGGCGTCTTTAGTGTCCGCATCTTGCTGAAAAATCTCCTGCCCGTGTCTGTGGCGGTACAGGACGGCCTTCATCTTGATACGACTGTTGCCGCCGCGCCCGGCGTCGCCAAGAGACTCCGAAAAATCGAAACATTGAAGGTTGGCGATATCATGGAGCGGAAATTCGTATCTGTTTATCCTGAAACGCCAGTCTGGGAAGCCGTTAATCTGATTGTACAGCACGGAGCCCCCGTAATGGTTGAGGATCATGAAAGCGGTTGTTTGCTCGGCCTGATTTCCGAGCAGTCTTTGCTTGACGAGTTGCAACGCATGCAGGATCAGGCTTAATGGATACGCGCACGGTTTTTGGTGCGGCTTTTAAAGCAGGCTTCTGGCTTGTCCTCTTTTGTATCGTAACAGGTGTTTTTTCTGCCTGTACGTCTGCACAAGAGCGTCATTCGCTGCTTATCCGGGGACAAGGTGGACAGGAAAACCGTTTTACCGTAGAGCTGGCTCTTACGCCTGAGGAGCAGCAGACAGGGCTTATGAACCGGATAACCTTGCCAGATGATGGCGGGATGCTGTTTGTTTTTGAAATCTCTGGTAATTATAATTTTTGGATGAAAAATACGTTGATACCGCTTGATATGCTCTTTATCAACGAACAGGGCATTATCCAGCACATTCATCATAACGCAACACCGGGCAGCCTTGAGGGTATATCTGCCGGTGTACCGGTTAAGGCTGTTCTGGAACTTAAGGGAGGACAGGTGCAGGCCTATGGGATTAAGGAGGGGGACCAGGTGCTCTATCCGGCACGACTACAGGAAGGTCTTCAGGGTTTCATTATAGAAAATCTATTAGCAACCGAGTAATGTATTTCAATCTGAAAGGGAAAAGCCCTAAGAGAGCGCTTGCAGCAGGCGAAGGGTTCGTGTAAGACTTTTTTCACAAAAGCATCGGGGCATGGCTTAGTCTGGTAGAGCGCTCGCTTTGGGAGCGAGAGATCGCAGGTTCGAATCCTGCTGCCCCGACCAGCCTTCTTAGCCTTTTTTGAGACTTGCTGGATTAGGCCTTGGAGAGGCGCTTAATAAACACCATGGCAGACCCTTCAAACAGCAATGTAGAACGCTCTGAGGAAGAACGCTGGCGGGAATGGGCTGCGCAGGCGCAAAAGGGCGATAAGGTCGCTTATAATCGCCTTCTGAAAGAGTTGTTTCCTTTTATTCGTAATAGAATAGCTGCTTCTTTGGCCAACTCGGACTGGGCAGAGGAGATCGCGCAGGAAGTGCTTATTTCTGTTCATAAATCGCTGAAAACATACAGTCCCTCGCGCCCCTTTCGCCCCTGGCTAATGGCGATTGTTAATTTCCGTCGATCAGATTTCCTCCGCCGCCATTACGGTGCGCGGCAGGACAGAAAGGCCGGGCTCGATCATCCTGAATTTTTACGCAAATATGTAACTGATCCGGCCCATGCAGGCGAATATAAAGATATAGAGGCTGCACTGAAATCGCTGCCGAGCGAACAGCGTAAGGTCTTTGAGATGATTAAAATTCAGGGTTTCACCGCGCAGGAGGCTGCAAACAAAACGGGGATGAGTGTTAGTGCGGTGAAAGTGTCTGCCCACAGGACGATGAAAAAGTTGAAGGAGATTCTAAAGTAACAATGAGTGGAAACAAGTCTTTAGATCTATTGGTTTCTAATTTAACAGAGGATTTATCACCTGTGCGCCCTTTGGCGCATCCGGCTGTGCGCGCCCTGCCTTGGCTATTTCTGTCAGTATTGTATGCTGTCGGTGTAATCGTTTTTCTGGGGTTGCGTCCAGATTTGCCATACAAACTTCACAGTGCGGAATTTTTGTTTGAAATCGGTTTGGCGTTTTTTACCGGCGTAACTGCCGCTTTGTGTGCTCTTTGGATGTGCGTTCCGGATATGCGTGGGCGAGTTTGGCTTCCTGCTTTGCCTCTTACGGCTTTGGCTGTCTTTTTATTCTGGTGTGTGTTGGAGGCGTTGACGGAAGGGTTGCTCCTGCCTGCACCCCACTGGGATCATTGCTTCGAGGACGGCCTTTTTCTAGGGGCGT
>JAGRKA010000084.1 GCA_020442475.1 Alphaproteobacteria bacterium
TTGCCATTAAGCACGATACCAAGCGCATCTATAACACGCTCTATTGGTATCTGGTTTATGTGATATTTTGCTTGATCCTTATCCACCTTGTGTCTCCATTTTGAAAACCCATCCCCCTCCGGCACTGTGACACGCTTTGACAACTACCGAAGGATGTTTTAAAACGCTGCAAGCTATCACCCCCTTTCCCGTTGAGGTGAAAGGTTAGATACAGCCGTTGGGGGATGAGCGCCGCTCCTCCTCAACCCATTGCGGGATTAAGACGGCGCTTTGGTTTTCAATGAACTGTTTTAATCCCCCACCCGCCCGGTTATCCAGGTTCGGGTGGGGTGTTTTCTGCATCCATAACCAGGGTGATGGGTTAGCTTCGGTTCTCAAAAAACTCAATCCACGATTTCGCACTATCAAAAGTCTTGTCTTCATCGGACAAGTTCAGGAAATCGGAAAGCTCCGATTGGGTGTGCTCGTCAAGTTCGCTGGCCTTTTTCGCGTGTTTGGCGATGGTTGCGATCTGAACGGGGGTGGCGGGTTTGAACTCTCCATTTCCGTTCCCGCCCATCAGCTTATTCTCCAGGTCTTCGGCGGTCGGCTCATCGGTGTAAATTTCCGTCACATCGACAAATTCAGCGTCTCCGCCATCCTGGAAAGCCTCATCCTGTTCCGCGTTCTCAAAATCAAGCTCAATCATCTTGCACAGGCGGCGCAGCGCGGTTTTCTTGACCATCTCGCCATGACTGTCTTTCCACGCTTTGCCGTTCGCCTGTTTGCTGTAGGTGTGACGGACATTCTCAACCTCTTCGATACTCATTGACTCATACAGCATCGATCCATCGACATACAGACACACGGCGAACACGCCCAGAATTTTACCATTGTTGAGCTTTTTGGGCTTGAAGTTCACCACCTGCTTACCCTGAACAACAGCCTCCTCAAACTCGTCTCCCTCACGAACCAGTTTGGCGTAAATATCCTGGATCTTCTTAAGGCTGTATTTCTTCGCCAGTTTTATTTCGCCTTTATAGTCCGTCTGGAAGTTCAGCGCGTTTCCGTAGGGGATTGCATAGCATTCCTTGTTAAAGAAATCCAGCCCCAAGAAAGCGCCCTTGAGCATGGTTCTGGCAATGCTCATCGGTTGCATTTTGTGGATGTCGCGGGTATCCTGCAGGACCGTCATGCAGTTTTGCAAAAACCGGGTTTGGTTAAAATTCTTGGGCAGCGCGTCGCGCTTCGCCTGGAGCAGCTTTTCCAGGTTGGCGTGAACGGTCACAAGCTGCTTTTGGGTGGTCGATAACTGCTTGGTTTCTTCTGCCATCTTTCTATCTCCTGTTATTTATAAGCCCATCCGGGCAGTTCAAGTTCAAAGATTCTATCCGGGTAGCCGCACCATATCCCGGACTCCAAACATTCAAAGTATGTCCAACATGCCCGGTCATTTTCTTTCTTGCCAATCTCAAATATCTCAGGGGTTGTGCGGTAGACTCCCACGGCGTAAGGCGGGGTCTTTTCCTGAGCGACAAACACAAATTCGTAATCGTCGCCGGTCTGCGCCTTTAACCCCCGGCGGTACCATTCCGCCTGGTTGTGGTATCGGAAGTTGTAGACTGCGCGGCCAAATCCCTCCGGGCTGGCATCGATGCAGGTCTTATAATCCACTATCACTTTTAAATCTTCGCGCAGATAGTCGGGGCGGCATTTGCAGAGATAGCCATATTCTGGATGATTCCAGAATATCGAAAGTTCCGCCTTGCCGCCTTTTAGCAGGAGCCGGGCTTTTTCGTGCTGCAACAACATTTCCCGCATTTCGTGCAGGGTAGCAAGTTCATCTTGACTAATAACTATCCGAGCAAACCGCCGGGCATCGGTCATAAATACCTCGTATGCCTCTCTTCCCGCCTTCGTGCGCCGGTCGATGTCTGCCGGCAACGCTATCACTTCGCCCAACTCCGGTTGCAGGATGAAGCTATGCGCCGCACTGCCGAATATCATTGCCGGGGTTGCGCCGTTGTTCTCCTGCGATGCCTTGAAATGCGCGGGGGATTGCAAAAGCGATTTGATACCGCCAGCGCTCAGGGCGTCGCACTCCGGCGCGTGGTGGTATTGTTCACTGCTGATTTGATAGATGCCGGGGGTCATTTCGCACCTATCAGTTTGTGAAGTTTGGGCGGAAGGTCTTGCGGAATTAATGCCAGCTTGCGAAGATTCCGCACTAAATCCATGATCTCAGTTATGGCAACCTCCGCTTGTCCGATTGCGGCGCTAATATCGCCATCATCCGGGCCGTGAGGGTCTATAAACCCGGCAATATTGTTATCAAGCGCCTCAACCGTGACAAACAGCGCTTGCGAATCTTCTTGCAATTGATCCACGATCTTAGCCTCCGGGCTCTCGTGTTCGGGATCGTAAAGCCAAACCGCTTCATTCTGGCCAACAATGCGGCGATCTAAAAACTGATTGATTTTTGATGCTGGTATCATTATCTTACTCCTGTCTCTTTGGTTAGTGTTAGACTCAGCCGGGCCGTGTTCACGCACGGCCTTTATTTTTTGTTCTCTACCACCCGCACACTCTCCGGCTCAATATCCCCGCCTTGCCGAGTGATCGCTTTAATCTGCTTGCGCAAATCTTCGACGCTCTCCGCTTCGCCGGTGTGACAGCCTGCTTTGTTGTGGAATTTGAAGGTGTATTTGAAGTGTTTCACAAC
>JAGRKA010000085.1 GCA_020442475.1 Alphaproteobacteria bacterium
AAAAATATATCGGCAATAACGTCTATAACCGCACATCCTGCAAACTCAAGAGCCGCCGCGTCGATAACGACCCCGATATGTGGGTGCGATCTGACGGCGCCTTCGAAGCCATTATCGATACGCGGCATTTTTATATCGCCCAGGGTATTATTGGAGAAAGAAGCCGGAAGCTCTCAAACGAAGATCTGCTCTCCAAGCTGAAAGAACTCCACCAGCGCAAAGGCTGGCTCTCCGGCATCCTGATTGATGAGATGGAAGATATGCCCTCCAGCAGTGCCTACGCCAATCGCTTCGGCAGCCTGATCCGCGCCTATCAGATGATTGGCTACACTCCAGCGCGCGATTACCGTTACATTGAGATCAACCGCCATCTGCGGAAAATGTATCCCGGCATTGTCGAGGATGCTATTCGCCGGATTGAAGATCTGGGCGGCAGTGTCCACCGTGAGGTCACATCCGATCTGGTCTATGTGAATGAAGAGATCAGCGTTTCCATTGTCATTTGCCGCTGCCATCAAACGCTGGCCGGGCGAAATCAATGGAAAATTCGCCTTGATAGCGGCCTGCGCCCAGATATTACCGTCATCATCCGCATGGATGAAAACAATGAAGAGCCGCTGGATTATTATCTTCTGCCCGCCCTTGATATTGAAAACCCAAAGCTCCGTCTCGCCAGCAGCAACGGCATCGCACTCGACATGTATCGCTTTGATGATCTGGAGGATTTCTTCTCCCTGACAAAACGAGCTTATCTCTCGGAGGCCGCATGAAGAACGTGACCCGCAATAACGCAGTGCAAATGATTCCGGTGCAGGAGGTTTATGTCCCCAATCCTCGCGTCCGAAACAAAAAGCAATACCGCGAGATCGCTGAAAACGTTGTCCAGGTCGGACTAAAGCGTCCCATCACAGTCACAAGCAGCAAATCGAATGTCCCCGGTAAAAAATATGACCTGGTGTGCGGTCAAGGGCGGCTTGAGATCTTTCTCGCCTGCGGTCAGAAAGAAATCCCTGCGCTCATCATTGATGCTTCTGAAGAAGAAGTCATGGTGATGAGCATCGTTGAAAACATGGCGCGGCGCCATCACAACCCTATGGATTTGATGAAAGGCATTGAGCTTCTCAGAAATCAGGGATACGGCATCGGCGACATTTCCAAAAAGACCGGCCTCGCTTGGCCTTATGTGCGTGACATCACCAATCTTATCGAAAAAGGCGAGGAGCGGCTGATTTCCGCCGTGGAAAGCGGCATTATTCCTATCAGCCTTGCCGCCCTCATTGCAGACTCCCCTGGTGAAGAACAGCAAGCTCTGCAAGATGCCTACGAGAACAAAAGCCTGCGCGGAAAACGCCTGCTTTTAGCAAAGAAGCTGATTGAAGAGCGAGATTTGCGCGGCAAGGCCATCCGAAAAGGCTCTGCAGCACACCGAAAACAGGGTGTCGCCTCTGCACAGGATGTGATTGAAGCCTACCAGCAGAACGTCAATAAAAAGCGGCTTCTGGTGCGTAAATCAGAGATGGTGAACAACAACCTGATCTTTATTACAGAGGCTCTGCGTCAAATGTATGAAGATGACAACTTCCGCAATTTACTCAAAGCAGAAGGGTTGACCTCTTTTCCCAAGCCTATCGCCGATATGATCAAGAAGAAAGGCAGCGCCCGTGTCTGAATTAGAAAATCTGCCGCTGAAAGAGGACAAGATCAAACTGGGCTTTGAAACCGAGACAGTGACATTGCGACTGGATCAGATTATTCCGCTAAAAGTTATCGCTCCCAACATCAGGGAAAAGGCCAAATACAAACAGATCTTCGCCTCAATCAAAGAAGTCGGCATCATTGAGCCGCCCGCCGTCACGCCGTGTAATGATAAGTCTGGCCGCTATTATCTTCTGGACGGTCATCTGCGAATTGAAGCACTCAAGGATCTCAAAGAAAAGCAGATCATGTGCCTGGTTTCGACCGATGATGAAGCCTTTACCTACAACAAGCATATCAATCGCCTCTCTACCATTCAGGAACACAAGATGATTGTTCGCGCCGTGGAGCGCGGTGTTTCAGAAGAAAAGATCGCCAAAGCACTGAATGTGGATGTGCGCAGTATCATTCTGAAAAGGAAAATGCTGGATGGTGTATGTCAAGAGGCTGTAGATCTCCTCAAAGATAAAATGGTCTCTGGTGGCGTTTTCCGGATCCTGAAGAAAATGAAGCCCATGCGCCAGATTGAATGCGCCGAGCTTATGAACAGCATGAATGTTTATACCGTTCCCTACGCTAAAGCCTTATTGGCCGGAACGCCCAAAGAGCGCCTTATCGAACCTGAAAAGCCGAAGAAGATTAAAGGTATTGATGAAGAGCAAATGGCGCGGATGCAAAGTGAGATGCTCAGCCTACAGAATGAATATCGCGTTATTGAAGACACGCTCGGCAGCAGTGTTCTTAATCTGACCGTGGCCAAAGGCTATGTCACCAAGCTGATGGAAAACGCGAAAGTCGTGCGTTACTTGGCGCAAAACTATCCTGAAATACTGGAAGAGTTTCAAAAGATCACAGAGATGCAATCCCTCAACGCCAAAGATCCGGTGGAGGAAACAGTTTGAGGCAGGCGCTCGGTCACAAGAATTTTAGATTTTGACCTTGAGCGCCATTCGAGTGGCAATAAGGAGACCGGGATCCTTTTACGTG
>JAGRKA010000086.1 GCA_020442475.1 Alphaproteobacteria bacterium
AGTATAAGGGAATGTGCTATAATATGCAAGTTATTTAGTCTATATTTCATGCATATATAAACTTAAAAGCGCGAAAAAGCAAGGAAGCTGCTATGCAGCTTCCCGTTGTTCTTCCTGATAGCTTTTCAGATGATCCACGGCGCGTTGCGCGTGGGCAGCGGCGCGGAAGATCGCGCGTTGATCTTTTTTCAGGACGGTTAGCCAAGAATCAAGGTAAGCTGCATGGTCTGGCCGGACTTCCGGTGTAATGCCCAGTTCAGCGCAAAGGAAAGCAGAGCCAAGTTCGGCGACAAGTTCTTCCTGCGCATAGCCTTCATCGCCCCATTTCTTGCGGCCAAGATCACGATCCAGCCGCATGGGATGTTTTGTCCAGTGGCACATTTCATGGCCAAGCACGGCGTAATAGCTTTCCTGATCCCGGAAACATTCGATAGGCGGCATTTGCACATGATCCGGCTCTTGCGCGTAGTAGGCCCGGTTGCCGCCATGGCGGATCGTCGCGCCGGTTGCGGCAAAGAAATCTTCCAGAGCTTCATCGCGTTTGATGTTGGGATTGAGCGGCTCCGGCTTTTGATAAAAATCTTCCGGTAAATCGTCGATCTGCTCAATATTGAAGACTGTATAGCTCTTCATGAACGGAATGGGAATATCGATCTCGCATCCGGTATCATCGGTTTCGGTTTTAACCATCGTATCGGCGTAAATGACGGTTTCGCCTTTTGCGCCTTTGATGACATGCCCGCCCAGTTCCTTGGCTTGTTTGAAGGTCATCCAGCGATTGGACGTAAAACCGCGATCAACGCAAGCGCTCCAGAGAAGGATGATGTTCAGGCCCTGATAACAGGCTCCGTTATGACGCTGGGGCTTTATGATCCTGCCTGCCAGATGATCGGCGTTCCAGGGTTTCAGCCATGTAAATTCGCCTTTTTCCAGATCGGCTACGATTTTGTTTGTAACGCGTGTGTAGATGTCTGTTTTCTGTGTCATGGGTTTCACTCCTTTGGTTGACGTTGTTTCCCTTGTCGGGACGCCACGAGGAAGGCCGGACATTTCCGCCGGACGGTGCACGGTCAACACGGACACTTGGAGCGGGCAGCACCATTGCACCGGACGGCATGTCCGGCATAGTGGCGCACCCTTACATGACAAGGGAGGTAAACGCTTAACCGGTGTGAAACCGGCACTGGAAATAGCCTGCAAAAAAGAAGAACATGCAAATGCATGCAGAAAAGAAAGGCGTTCACATATTCCATGAAACACGGAATGCACCAACGGGCCGAAAGAAGCCAAAACAATCATAATTCCGGTGCGTTATCAGGGTTTTAACTTGTACCCTTCCCGGAATTCCTCTAATTTCGCATCTATGGTTACGGACAAGATTCTGATGAATACGGACGTCATGACAATCCGCGAACTGGCGGCTTACCTGAAAATGGCGGAAAAGATGCTCTACCGGCTCGCCGCGCAGGGTAAAATCCCCGGATTCAAGGTTGGCGGCGCATGGCGCTTCCGTAAGAGCGAAATTGATAAATGGATTGAGACGCAGGAGAGAAACGTAGCGTGATACCGGCGAACCAAAATCCTGAGCAAAAAGCCCGCGACAATATTGATGCGTTGTTGCTGGAAGCGGGCTGGTGCGTTCAGGATAAGAAAAAGATCGACTTTAATGCCGGTCTGGGCGTTGCCGTGCGGGAATATGACACGGATGTCGGGCCTGCCGATTATGCCCTGTTCGTTGACAAAAAAGCCGTGGGCGTGATCGAAGCCAAACCGGAAGATTGGGGACACCGGATTACGACCGTTGAAGAGCAATCCAGCGGCTATGCAGGAGCCAAGCTCAAATGGGTCAGCAATAATGAGCCATTGCCCTTTGTCTATGAAAGCACAGGCGTCATTACGCGCTTTACCGATGGCCGTGATCCCAAACCCCGCTCACGGGAGATTTTTACATTCCACCGCCCCGAAACCTTGCAGGAATGGATCGGACAAGACGCTTCTTTACGGGAACGGCTCCAGCATATTCCGCCCTTAAATCCCGAAAACCTCCGGGATTGCCAGATTACGGCGATCACCAATCTGGAACAGTCCTTCAAGGATGACAAGCCCCGCGCCCTAATCCAAATGGCCACTGGTGCAGGAAAAACCTTTACAGCCATTACGTCCGTTTACCGGCTCCTGAAATTCGCCGATGCCAAGCGCATCCTGTTTCTTGTCGATACCAAAAACCTTGGTGAACAAGCCGAACAAGAATTCATGTCTTATGTGCCCAATGACGATAACCGCAAATTCACGGAACTTTACAACGTCCAGCGCCTGAAATCCTCTTTCGTGGCAAAAGACGCTCAGGTATGTATCAGCACGATCCAGCGCATGTATTCCCTGCTCAAGGATGAAGAGTTGGACGAGGCGCTTGAGGAAACCAATCCGGCGGAGCAAATCACACGCCCCAAACAGCCTGTTCCCGTTGGCTATAACCCTAAAATCTCGCCGGAATTCTTTGACTTCATCTTCATTGATGAATGTCACCGCTCTATCTATAACCTCTGGCAACAGGTTTTGGATTATTTCGACTCCTCACTGATCGGCCTGACCGCCACGCCGGATAACC
>JAGRKA010000087.1 GCA_020442475.1 Alphaproteobacteria bacterium
TGGCGCGCTGTTAGGCACACACAGGCTCAATGGACAAATGTGCCGCCGGTTCCAAGTGTTGCTGCGGCTTCGATGATAACGCTTGGGGATTCTCAGTTTGCCTACCGCGTTATCGGCCTGATGCTCCAGAATTTCGGTGATTCCGGGGGGCGGCATACACCACTTAAAGACTATGATTACGAACGGCTCGGTGCATGGTTTATGCTTCAGGAGGCGTTGGACCCGCGTTCGAATTTTACGCCGCTTCTAGCCGTCTTTTTCGGCGCCTCCCAGGACCCGACCCTGATTCGTCCGGTTATTAAATATCTGGAGGTTGCCGGTAATAAAACGGAAGGAGAAAAATGGCGCTGGCTCGCTCATGCGACATATCTGGCCCGTTATAAGCTCAAAGATATGGATTTGGGGTATGAAATCGCGGTGAAGCTGGCGAATCTGCCAGATAAGGATATGCCGATCTGGACTCGCCAGATGCCGGCTTATGTTTTGAATTCCAGAGGGGACAAAGAGGCCGCTTTGGAGATTATGCTGGAAATTCTTAAAAGCGGACTTGGGAAGCTTGATCCAACAGAGGTGAATACGACGGTGGATTATATCTGTACCCAGATTCTTGAAGAGAAGGAGGCGCTGAATTATCCTTTGTGCCAGCAACCCTCTGCCCCTGCACATGAGAGGCACCAAGCTGATGAATAGCGTTACCCCGGCTTTTTCTATTCCTGAGATTTTGTCGATTATCGGCTTGGTGCAGTGTGTTTATCTGGTGGTTCACATGCTGTTTCAGTCTGGTGCCGGCGGCAGCTTAGGTCGTGCGGCATTACCGGTGTTGTATTTTTTTACATTGGGATTGGCATTTTTTTCTGATTTTTCAGAGAGTGTACTGAGTGCGCTCACGTCCTATGCTTACTATCTTCAATGGGGGGCGTGGTTTGCCGGGCCGCCCTTAAGTGTCTTGCTTGTGATCCAGATCGCTCAAGGTAATAAAGTGCCTGCATTTAAGGACTATTGGGTACTTCTTTTGCTGCCCTTGAGCTTTATGCTTTCGATGCTTGCCGTTGATGTCAGTAAATCGTGCGAGGGGTTTGAGCCTTGCGAGGATATCAGGGCGCTTTTGGATGTTACGGGGTTGATGGCCGGAGCGATTTCCCTGCTTGTTATCTTTAGTAAAAAGGGACTTTTTTCTCTTACGCGGAAGCAGAAGAACGGTCAGGAGCGCTACTGGCTTATTTTTTCACTCATCGCGGTTAATCTCTTATTTTTAGCGGCGATGATGGCGCGTTTAATGCATTACGTCTCTTATGAGGATGCCGCGTTGGCCCGAACAGTATTGGGATTGGCCTTTGTTTATCTGGTGAGTACGGGCTTTTTGCGTCTGTACCCGCAGCCTGCGCGAGCCGTATCTACGGTCGGTACACGGGGGGAGGAAGCGCTCTCGGAGGAGGAGCTCTCTTTGGCCCGAAAAATAGAGGATCTGCTAAAACTTGATAAGGTATACCATGAGCCGGCTTATTCCCGAACCGATCTTGCAAGAGAGTGTGATGCCCCGGAAACAGTCATTTCAAAAGTTATCAATGTGTATTTTCAAAAATCCTTTCCCCAGCTTATGAATGAGTGCCGGATTGAGGATGCGCGCCGCTTGCTGGTAGAAACCGAGGCTTCTATTAAAACAGTCGCGGAGGAAGTCGGGTTTAACTCTCTTCCCTCGTTTAACAGGGTGTTCAAAGACATAACAGGGGAGGCGCCCAGCCAGTATAGGAAATCAATCAAAAAATAACGATTACTCATTTTGTAATAATGAGAATGCCATGTGTCATGCTTAGCAGTTTAGCGGCTTTTTTTAAGAATTCGTTTATAAAATTCCCGCAAGATTAAGAAGATGGGGGCTATTGTGAAGAGGGGGGATTGCGTGTACACTTTACCCCGGTAGTTCTACCGTCATTTTTTCTTTCACACAATTTGAGGAGTTTTGGAATGGAGAAAACATATATAAATCATGAGGGGCAGCAGGGCTTTACCCTCGTTGAACTTGCGGTGGTGATGATCATCATCGGGATCCTGATCGGCGGGATTTTGAAAGGGCAGGAGCTTATTACAAACGCCCGTGTAACCACAACGGCGTCTCAGCTTGAATCTATGGGCGCAGCCGTGAACGGTTTTAGTGAGACCTATGGCGGCCCCTTGCCGGGAGATATGGCAACAGCTGCGGCGAAATTGCTGAACTGTAATACGACGGCTTGTAACAATGGGAACGGGGATGGTGATCTGGATGCCCAGATCGGTGAGGCACCTGCACTCAGCACAGAAGGTACTTATTTCTTTAACCATTTGCGCTCAGGGAACTATATTTCCGGGTTTGATGGCGATCCTGCCGGGGGCGTTAGTTT
>JAGRKA010000088.1 GCA_020442475.1 Alphaproteobacteria bacterium
ATGCTGGAGTGGCGTCTTAAGGCCTACAGGCGCTGGCTCGAAATGCCGGAGCCGCACTGGGCCAAGGTTGAGTTCCCGGCAATTGACTATCAGGACGCCTATTACTACGCCGCCCCGAAAAATGCGGGCGATGGACCAAAGAGCCTTGATGAGGTTGATCCTGAGATTTTGAAGGCCTACGAAAAGCTGGGCATTCCGCTTCGGGAGCAAGAAGCTCTGGCCGGTGTGCAAAGGCCGGTTGCCGTTGACGCTGTGTTCGATTCCGTTTCCGTCGCAACGACCTTTAAGAAAAAGTTGGGTGAGGCCGGCGTTATTTTCTGCTCAATCTCAGAGGCGATCAAAGAACATCCGGAGCTTGTGAAGAAATATATCGGCTCTGTCGTGCCGCCCGGCGATAACAAGCATGCCTGTCTGAACAGTGCCGTCTTCACCGACGGCAGCTTCGTTTACATTCCGCCTGGTGTACGCTGCCCCATGGAGCTTTCGACCTATTTCCGGATCAACGAGCTGAATACCGGCCAGTTTGAACGCACGCTGATTATTGCCGATAAGGGGGCGTACGTGTCTTATCTGGAAGGCTGCACCGCGCCGATGCGTGACGAGCGTCAGCTTCATGCCGCCGTCGTAGAGCTTGTCGCGCATGAGGATGCCGAGATTAAGTACTCGACGGTTCAGAACTGGTATCCGGGTGACGAGGACGGCAAGGGCGGCATCTACAATTTTGTGACCAAACGCGGCTTGTGTGAAGGGGTTCGCGCTAAAATCAGTTGGACGCAAGTTGAAACGGGCAGCGCGATTACATGGAAATATCCGTCCTGCATCCTTAAGGGAGATGAATCTCAGGGAGAGTTCTACTCCGTAGCCATCACGAATGGCCGTCAACAGGCCGATACAGGTACGAAGATGATCCATATGGGCAAGAATACAAAAAGCCGAATTATCTCCAAAGGGATCAGTGCCGGGAAGTCTGATAACACGTACAGGGGGCTGGTCAAGATTATGCCGGGTGCGGATGGGGCGCGGAACTTCACCCAGTGCGATTCCCTGCTCATCGGGGATCAGTGCGGCGCGCATACCGTCCCTTATGTTGAGTGCCGTAATAAAACAGCCAATCTAGAGCACGAAGCCACGACGAGCAAGATATCGGAAGATCAGCTTTTCTACTGCATGCAGCGCGGGATCGGCGAAGAAGAGGCTCTGGCCTTGATCGTCAACGGTTTCGCCCGTGAAGTCATGCAGCATTTACCAATGGAATTTGCTGTCGAAGCCCAAAAACTGGTCGGCATCAGCCTCGAAGGTAGTGTAGGCTAAGGAACGCGCATCCGCGTTTAACATGAAAGGGAAAAAATGATGTCCGGTTATGTAGGTGATTATATCAACACAGATCCGTTTTTGTTATTCTTTGGAAGCTTTTATCTTATTTTAGGCTTCTCCTGTTTCTTTGCCCGCAAACCGTGGGAAGAGTTTATTGCACTATTCGTTGACAATGATGCGCTCAGCCTTGTGATGGGGATTGTTATCCTGCCCATCGCGCTCTTTATCATTGTTTTTTACGATAATTGGGAAACATTATCCTCTATCGTATTGATGGCGCTTGGTTATATCGCGTTCTTTAAAGCGCTGATCCTGCTGATGCGTCCGCGTATTATTCAGGCGTACGTCCGTAAGGAATTCGTCCGTAAATGGCTGTGGCTCGACGGTGTATCCGGCATCGTTCTTGGGGCGGCTATTCTGTTTTTGTAATTGGAGTTTTAAATGATCAAAATCAATAATCTTCACGCCGGTATTGAGGGTAAAGACATCCTTAAAGGCCTTGATCTTGAGATCGGGGCCGGGGAAGTCCATGCCATTATGGGGCCGAACGGTGCGGGGAAATCCACCCTTTCCTACGTTCTGGCCGGGCGTGAAGGCTATGAGGTCACGGAAGGCAGTGCCACGATGGACGGCCTAGATCTTCTGGACCTTGAGCCGGAGGAACGGGCGGCGGCGGGCCTGTTTCTCGCGTTCCAATACCCGGTGGAAATCCCCGGCGTGACAATGAGTACGTTCCTGAAAACCGCGTTGAACGCCGTTCGCAAGACTCGCGGCGAGGATGAGCTGGATGCGCTTGGCCTGCTCAAATTGATGAAGAGTAAATGTCAGGCGCTCGGCATTGATGAGGCTATGATGAAGCGGGCCGTTAATGTCGGCTTTTCCGGTGGAGAGAAAAAGCGGAACGAAGTTCTCCAGATGGCTATGCTGGAGCCGAAATTCTGCGTTCTGGATGAAACGGAT
>JAGRKA010000089.1 GCA_020442475.1 Alphaproteobacteria bacterium
TCGATCGTCGCGCGGGCCTGCGCGCCAGAGACCGGCCACAGGCAAAGGCAGACCGCCAGCGCTTGCAGAAAAAAGCGCTTCAGTCTCTTATTGTGATGCAGCGTTGCTATTGTCATCAGATTGCATGCTGAAAATGAATTGGCCGAGCAGTTGCTCCAGATTTTGAGGCGCTTGCGTATATTCGATCATGCCGCCGGGCTGGATAAAATCTTCGTCCGCGCCGGGCTCAAGCGACAGGTAACGTCCGCCCAGAAGGCTCTCGCTGCTGATCAGCGCCGCCGTGTCCAACGGCAGGCGAACCTTGGAATCGACGCTCATTTTAACACGCGCCAGATAGGTCCCCTCATCCAGCGCCACATCCGTGACCGCGCCGACCTTGACGCCGCTGATTTGCACGTCGTCGCCGACTTTCAATCCACCGATTCCGGCGAAATGCGCAGTAATTTCATAGCCGTTTCCGGTTGCGACATTTGCCGTCTTATAGCTGAAGGCTAGAAAAAAGCCTGCGACGGCCAAAACGACCGCCCCCAGAACCGTCTCGATAACACTGCGTTTCATAAATTCGTTCCTGTCTTTTATCTCAATCCCATACACCCGTGAGCGGGATATACCGTGTTAGCGCGGCGGAGTCCATGCCTCATAGTCGCCGGTCGCCTTTGCGCGCTTGCCGCCTTTGAGCACATGTCCCGGCGGACGGTAGGCCTCGGTTGTTCCCGTTAGATTTTCCTGCGGCGGTTTTTGCCAAGGGCGCCGAAAGGACGGCCCGTTATCCGAGGGCACGACATCCGTTTGATGATGTAGCCAGCCATGCCATTCGGGCGGAACCTTGCTCGCTTCGGGCGTCCCCTTATAGAGCACCCAGCGCCGCTCGCGCTTATAGCCGGAGATAGGCTTCCCGCTGTAATAACGGTTGCCCAGATGATCCTCACCCACGGCTTTTTTACCGCGGCTGAGCGTGAAAAACGAAATATGTGCGGGCGACAAAACGCCCAGAAAGCTGAAGAAACCCATAATTCTGTGGCTCTTTTTAAATTTGTGATATTTACAACCGGGGCCGATTATGGCAGAGGAATGAGAAATTCGAAAGGGCAAAAGAGATGGACATTCGCACAAAACTTCAAGAACTTGGTTACGACCTCCCGCAAGCGGCAGCACCGGCAGCCAATTATGTTCCTTATGTGATCAGCGGCGGGCATATTGTTGTCTCCGGGCAAATTCCCTTTCTGAACGGCGAGAAAATGCATCTGGGCCGTCTGGGCGAGAATCTAAGCGTCGAGCAGGGCGTTGAAGCGGCCCGCGCCTGCGCGCTCAACCTGCTGGCGCAAGCTGATGCAGCCGTTGGTGGTGACTGGACGAAAATCAAGCGGCTTGTGAAGCTCGGTGGCTTTGTGAACAGCACGCCGGATTTTACGGACCAGCCTAAAGTTATTAACGGCGCATCGGATTTATTCGTCGCCGTGATGGGCGAATCCGGCAAACATGCGCGTTTTGCGGTCGGTGCACCCTGTCTGCCGCTGGGTGTAGCGGTCGAGATCGATGCACTGTTTGAACTCGCATAACGCGCGCTCACTCCCGTTTTTGAAAAAAGTTAATATTTTTAAGAAAAAATTAACCATTTCCCCCCTAAACTGACCCTAACAAAGCGGACAAACGCGCATAAGTAAAAAAGGGTGTAAGTGATGGAGAGGAATAGTTTAGCAGATGATGCTGCGATCGGAGCATTGACATATGCTCTTGTCGGTGGAGAGGAAATAACGGAAACTGCGGAATATCAGGAATCTTTGACAAATGCGTTTCTCAATCTCAGCCATCATCTCGGGGATGTTTCCGGGCAGGAAATGACAGACTATATAAACGATCCTGCCTTTCTATTGAAACTTCAGGATAGTATCCCTCCGGATGCGGATATTGCTGCCGATCAAATTATAAAAGACCTCAGCGCACGAATTGATCAGGTAAACGCACCGATCCCCGAACCAAAACCGCGACAGCCGGAAAACAATGCCAGTATTTCCACTGTCATTCCTGGTTTAAAACCTTTCTAAAGCACTCTATAGCCTGTCGCCGCGCAAGCGGGAAAAACAATCCAGTATCTCTGCTGGATTGCCGCGCTCCCGTTGGTCGCTCGCAATGACAAAAATTGAACCGTTTTAATCTCTCTCGGGTCTAATTCTCCGCCCCTTGGGGCGTTTCCCTCTTCATACCCTCCCCCTTGAGGGGGAGGGTAGGGTGGGGGTGGTAGGTTTGAGGGCGCATTGG
>JAGRKA010000008.1 GCA_020442475.1 Alphaproteobacteria bacterium
GACGGTCGAGCGGAATATCGTGAACGGGACAGTTGTGGGCGGCGACCATAACGGTATCTTCGTCACGGACTCGACGGGCACGAACAGCGTCCTGAGCAACCGGGTTTCCAACGCGGGCTGGGACGGGATCAAAATCCTGAACGGTCCAGCGCAGCGCGTAATCGGGAACGTGGTAACAGATTCTCATTTGTCTGGTATTGCGATGTTCAACACGCATAACAGCCTGGTTCAGAATAACGATGTCGACCGCGCCGGGACGTGGGGTCTGCGTCTGGATAATCTGGACGGCTCTATCGTGTCGGGCAATGAAATCGATACAACGGGCAATGACGGTATCGAGACGAACAGCAGTGACGGGATTCAGATTTTATCAAACCGGATCGGGACCAATGGCGGCGTTGATAATATCAGTGGCGAGGGCATTGATGTAAATAATTCCCCGAACTCTACCATCAACAATAACGTTGTAACGGAAACTGTTTCCAACGGAATTTCGATCAACCCGAGCCCGAACAGTGTAATTCAGGGGAACGTCATTACGAATGTGGGCACGGACGGTATTTTGGTAACGTCCAGCAATAATACGTTGGTCGGCGGTTATGGTGCTGGCGAAGAAAATACGATTATAAACGCAGGTGATGATGGCGTGAATATCGTAGGCTCAGAGAATGTGTTTGTTGTAGGCAATAGCATCACACAAACCGGTGATAATGGCGTAGAGATCGTAAATGGCAGCCATGGAGCGCTGGTTGACTTGAACAGAATTGACCAAGCCGGCTGGGATGGCGTAAACGTCCAGAACAGTAACGGTGTTCGTACGATCCGTAACACGATTCTGAATACGGTCGGCGCCTCCGGCGTAGCCGTCATTAATTCTGCGAATAATCAGGTTTTTGGAAACAGAATTGATGGGGCCGGGCGTTTAGGAGTTTATGCAGGCAATGCCGATAGCATTTTGATCAATAATAACGGCATCGCAAACACAGGCCTATCTGTTGCACTGCTGGGAAGTGGTATTCATGTCGAAAATACTGAGAATGCACGAATCCTGAGCAACATGATCAGCCATGCGGCCCATGACGGGATTAATCTGGGCGATCCGATCAATTTTGGCATTACCGGCAATACCGGAGCGTTCATCGTGGACAATAACACGATCAACAACACGGCTCGTGATGGCATTCATGCGGAAACAACGCCGAATGTCCAAATCACGAACAACAAGATCGGCCTGCTTGGCGGTGCGAACAATATCGGTGACGAAGGGATTGATGTAAACAACTCCCCAAGCGCAGATATTCTAGGCAATCTTGTTTCAAATACCGTTTCTAACGGAATTTCGATTAATCCGTCCCACGGTAGCGTCATTCAGGGTAACACAATCACGAATGCGGGTGCGCACGGTATTTTCTCGACCGGCAGCAACAACATCTTGATCCGCTCAAATCAGATTAATCTGACGGGTCTGGATGGTATTCGCTTTGCAAACGGCAATACGGTTAGGATCGACCGGAACAACATCAGTAACACGGGTCGTGGCGGGATCTGGGCGCATAATTCCTCTAACGTCACGATTGATAATAACGATGTGTTCAACGCCGGGACGGCAACGACTTGGAGCGGAATTGTCGCAAACAACAATGATGGCGTTCGGATCACGCGCAACCGTGTCGATACGACGAGCTTTGACGGGATCCATGCGGGCTTTAATCCGGGGAATGTTGCTGCGGCGAACACGAATGTTGTGATTAACGGCAACACGGTACAAAATGCGCTGGTTCGTGGAATTTACTCCGTCGGCGGCACGCTCAGCGCGAGTCGTAACACTGTGCACGACACAGGTTTCGGTCAGGGGATCCGGATCGACAACAGTGCGGGCGTGAATATTGACCGCAACATTGTGTACAACACGGGCAGTGACGGGATTGAGTTGAATGATTCCGCAGGTGCAAATATTCGCCGCAACGCGGTGGGTTATACAAATCTGGCTGGCACGATTTCCGGCGGTGTTGATAATATCGGCGGCGAAGGGATTGATGTGAATCATTCCAACGGCGTACGGATTGTCGGGAACAGGATCATTGAAACGCAATCAAACGGGATTTCCGTGAATCCGAGCGATAATGTCTTGATCCAGTCCAATACGGTTATTAATGCCGGAGCCGATGGTATTCGCAGCGATGGCGGCACAAATCTGACGGTACGTAATAACTTCGTGCGTAACGCGGGCGATGACGGGCTGGATGTGAATAACAATCTGGGCTTCGTAACAGTCGTCGGCAATACGTTCCGCAATAACGGCGATGATGGCGTTGAGATTGACAATACGGCAGGGCTTGTGACCGTTGACCGCAATCATGTTCATAATAACGGTGGTAACGGCCTTGAGATTGACGGCAACACGAACGTTCGTATCCGCGGCAATAATATCCACCATAACCGGATAGACGGGATTTATGTTGATGACGCCTCTGTCAGTCTGGAGATCGCCAATAACCGCGTGCAGCGTAACGGTGATGAAGGGATTGATATCGAAGATAGCGGGTTCATCACTATTGCGAACAATCTGGTCACGGACAATACCAATGACGGGATTGAGCTGGATGATACGGGTTTTGTTACAATCCGGAATAACCGGATACTCGATAACGGGACGCAGGGTATCGACATTACGGACAGCAGTTTTGTCGATATTGATGGAAACACAATCCAGCGCAATGCCGATGGGATGGAGTTGGTCGGGGTTGGTTTTGTCACAATCCAGAATAACCTGATCACGGATAACCGTGATGACGGGATTGTTCTAGACAGGGCAGCCTTTGTCCGTCTGCTGAACAACACGATCAGCGATAATGCCGATCGCGGTTTGCATGCTCGCGGTGCCGGTAACTTTGATATCGCGCTGGTCGGGAACACGTTCAACGACAACCCGATCGGTGCTGAATTTAATTCCGGCGGTCCGATTGATATTTCAGATCTGGCAAACCCGAACGTCTTTAACGGGGGCGATGTTGCCCTGCGCTTTGCGCCTGCTCCGGTGGGAAGGGGCGGTTTTGCGCCGATGAATCTGGTTGGTGATACGCTGGGCGGTACGATCTTTAACGGCACCGGCACCCTCTATGTTGAGCTGCGCAACGGTGCGTTCTTTAATCCGGGTACGCCTACGATTATTGACGGCACGAACGCTACGTTCGACGGCATTCGTCCGGCGGATACGGGTGGTATATTGCCTGCCGCGATGTTGGCTGCAATTGAAGATAAGCTCAACGACTTTGATGATCTAAACACGCTGGGGCAGATTTTTGTCGGGGTTGAGCCTGCCGGGCTAGAGAACATCGAAGATTTCTTTAACCAGTTTGGGCCGTTCGGCGCGGGGCTTCACGGTTTGAACGTCACGGTGACGGGCTTGCCTCCGGTCGCTCTGGGTGGCGGTGCTGGCGGTGTACAGAACCTCGCAGGCATTGAACCCGCAGCAGGCGGTGAAGGTGGTGAGGGTGCAACCGGTCCACAAGAGCTTGCCGGTATTGAACCTGCCGCTGGTGGTGAAGAAGCTGGATGCTGGGGCGATGCGATGAATGCAGCGGCTTCCGGTACGGTCGTAAATTTCGATTGGGGCGGCTCTTTTGAAGAAAGTCTCGCCGATGCAGCCGGGTGCGGCGCTTCAGAGACGTTCTAAGCATTACGACTTAAGGTGAGATCAATTTTTAAAGGCCGGTTTCGATACCGGCCTTTTTATGTGTGGTTCGCAGGATAGAACGGTTCGTATTAAAAACGTGCCTCGTCCAGCGTCATCAGCGTATCGGCGCCGGCGAGGACAGCCTTGAAGCGCCAATCGGCTTCAGGCAGCATCCGGGCCATGAAGAAGCGGGCGGTCGTGATTTTGCTCTCATAAAATCCTGTATCGCCTTCACCGTTTTTAATTTTTTGCTGCGCGACTTTGACCATCTGTACCCACATATAAGCCAGCGCAACCAGTGCGAATTGGCGTAAATAATCGACGGAGGCCGCACCTGCTTCATCAGGATTTTTGAGGCCTTTTTGTGCGATCATCGCTGTCGATTGCTGCAGTTTCGCGAAGGCTTTCGCAAGCGGAAAAATAAATTCCTGTAATGCTTCATCGCTTTGGTGATCTTCGATAAGTTGCTGCACCGGATGGAAAAATCGGCGTAGCAAACGCCCGTACCCATCCGGCATTTTGCGGCCTACGAGATCAAGCGCTTGAATGCCGTTCGTGCCTTCGTAAATCTGCGCAATCCGCGCATCACGGACATATTGCTCGACGCCATGCTCCGCAATATAGCCGTGTCCACCGTAAATCTGAACCGTTAGGTTTGCGACCTCTGAGCCCATATCCGTTTGATAGGCTTTGACGATAGGGGTTAGGAGTGCGACCAAATCTTCGGCCTCTTTACGTGTGGCTTCGTCCTCGTGATGTTGCGCAATATCGAGAGACATGCCGACCCAGTAAGACAGTGCACGCGCCCCTTCCGTAAAGGCCTTTCCGGTGAGCAGCATACGGCGTATATCCGGGTGAACAATAATCGGATCGGCGGCTTTGTCTGGCGCTTTAACACCTGTAAGGCTGCGCATTTGCAGGCGTTCTTTCGCATAGGCAATTCCGTTCTGGTAGGCGACTTCCGCGATGCCCAGCCCCTGCATAGCCACACCAAGTCGCGCAGCATTCATCATGGTGAACATAGCGCGCAGCCCCTTATGCGGTTCACCTACAAGTTGGCCCCATGCTTCGTCCATATTCATGACGCAGGTGGAGGAGGCCTTGATCCCCATCTTATGTTCGATTGAACCGCAGGAGATCGCATTGGCGCTCATATTCTCCGGGTAGAACTTCGGCACGACGAACAGGGAGATTCCCTTCACCCCTTCTGGCGCATCCGGCAGGCGGGCTAGAACCAGATGGATAATATTCTCCGTCAGGTCGTGTTCACCGGCGGAGATAAAAATCTTGGTACCTGTGATTTTATAGGCGCCCTCTTCATCCGCCGGGACGGCCTTCGTTTTGATCAGGCCCAGATCGGTTCCGCAATGCGCTTCGGTCAGACACATCGTCCCGGACCATTCACCGGTGATGAGCTTGGGCAGGTATGTCTGTTTTTGTTCATCGGTGCCGAAGATGTGGAGTGCTTCATACGCGCCTTGCGAGAGGCCCGGATACATACCCAGCGACATGTTCGCACTGCAAATCATTTCCTGCATCGCGGTGTTGAGCAGGACCGGCATTCCCATGCCGCCATATTCCGGGTCGGCAGACAGGCCGCACCATCCGCCTTCGGCAAATGTCGCATAGGCTTCCTTAAAGCCGTCCGGCGTGCGGACAGCACCGTTTTCAAAATGGCATCCCTCAGCATCGCCGCTTTGGTTCAGCGGGAACAGGACGGATTCGCAGAGCTTTGCACCTTCTTCAAGAATCTGGTCGATGAGATCGGGCGAAACGTCACCATAGCCGGGCAGGGCGCTTAAGCTCTCCGCGTGCAAAACGTCATGAATGATAAAGCGAATATCGTCCAGGGGAGGATTATAAACCGGCATGCTGCGTTTCTCCTTCTTCAAACTCTTTTATACCTTTTTCGAACTCATCCAACAACTCAAGGCCACGCTGCCTGATCTCGCCGGTATTGCCCAAGGGACCGCTCAAGAGATAGTCGATACGTTCGACGACTTCCTCTTCATATTCCCGCAGCAAAGCCATGTCGGTCATGGGCTCTGCCAGTCCCCGGATCATCCGGATATACAGGGTCGTCAGGCTTTCCAAAGAGCCGGGGATCAGTAGCTTTTCTTTTAAATGTTCCAAGGCGCTGATTTTATGCTCCATATAGGCGCGGCGGTATTTGCGGATGAATTCAGTTTTTTTCAAAATTTCACGCTTTTGGGCTTCCAGCAGGACATTGATCTCTGCGGATTTCATGTAGAGCTTGTTTTCAGGACCGGTCAGCAGGTCTTTGTTCCGTGCGACCGTCTCCAGATAGCGCAGCGCACCTTCTCGCAGAGAGGGCAGAACGGTTTTATCTGCACCCAAACGGGGCTTGAGCTGTTCGAGTGTTTTAAGCGCCGTATCGGCTCGTTTGAAATCTCCGGTCCGTATGCCCGCCCTGAACGAGCGTAGCGCGCTTTCGGCATTCTTTTCTCCAAACAGCTTTTTGCCCTGTTCTTCCAGCGCATTCAGGTACGGCTCCACACCTTTCAGAACTGCGTGTCCTTGCGTAAGGTCGTCATTGGAGGCTTCGAGTTCCTGACGCTCTCGCCGGAAGCGCCCGAGGAGGACACCCGTATCAGGGGACCACCTTATGCCCTTTTCACCTTCGGGGGCTTCGCATTCTTCGAGTGCCGTACGCAGGCGCAGGATTGAGCGGTTCAGAAAAATATAGCAGCGGAGGAAGGCAAGCATATGCTCTTCTAAAGCGTTGCGGATATCTGCGGCCTTTGCTTTGATAGGCCGAGCAGCAGGCAACTCCTCACTGTTTTTATTACGGGTCTGGGCCATCTGACGGTTTTCAACCCATGTGGCGGCATAGCGAAAAAATTCAGCGTAGAGCATCTCAACAGCGCGTTCTTGCTGATCTGCTCGCGAGGCTTCTCTTTCGTCGAGAAATCCGGCGGCCATTTCCTTGACGGCATAGGAAAAACGTGCGGCGGCGTCTCCGAAATCGGAATCGCCGGACAGGCCCAGCGTTTGTAAGAGCAAATGCGTTGTCATAGGCGGCCTTGAGGAAAAGGGGCTACACAGACTCCAGAATCGTGGCAATGCCTTGTCCGCCGCCGATACACATTGTCGCCAGCGCGTAACGGGCGCCTTCGCGTTTGAGCAGGGATGCGGCCTTGCCGGTGATCCTTGCGCCGGATGTGCCGAGCGGATGTCCAAGCGCGATTGCACCGCCATCCAGATTAACCTTGCTTTCATCGGCACCGAGTTCCTGAAGAACGGAAAGGCTCTGAGCAGCGAAAGCTTCGTTTAGCTCGATAATGTCGATATCGCCAAGGCTTAGCCCTGCACGTTCCAGCGCTTTTTGTGTGGCAGGGACAGGGCCGATGCCCATGATTTCTGCGGCACAGCCTGATACGGCGACGGATTTAATCCGCGCCAGCTTCGGCAGGCCGTGCTTGTCCGCATAGTCCTCGGAGGCGACCAGAACCGCTGCGCTGCCATCCGTCAGAGGAGAGGACGTGCCTGCTGTAACGCTGCCGTCTTGGAGGAAGGCGGGTTTGAGCTGGGCTAACGCGTCCGTTGTTGAATCTGGACGGATCGTGCCGTCTGTCTTAACATCGCCGATCGGGACGATCTCATCATCGAATTTACCGCTTTGTGCGGCCTGCGCGGCTTTTTGATGGGAAGATACGGCGAAGGCCTCCTGCTGGTCGCGGGAAATATCATATTTTTTAGCCAGATTTTCGGCTGTTTCCCCCATGGACATATAGGCTTGCGGGTAAAGTTTGCCCAAAGCCGGGTTTGGCATCGGGTTAAAGCCGCCCATCGGGATACGGCTCATCGATTCGACCCCGGCGCAGATGAAAAGCTCTCCGGCGCCCATCTGGATTGCGCCTGCCGCCATATGGATCGCGCTCATGCTGGAGCCGCAGAAGCGGTTCAGCGTTGCGCCGCCTACGGAAACGGGCAATTCCGCGAGATTGACGACCAAGCGGGCGATATTGAAGCCTTGTTCGGCCTCCGGAAAAGCACAGCCCATCAGCAGATCTTCGATATCTTCCGGTTTTGCGCCCGGTTTTACAACCGACTCGGCAACCAGCGCTTTGACGATTGCGGCAGCCATGTCGTCTGGCCGCACGGAAGCCAGCGCTCCTTTATTCGCAAAATGCATGGGGGAGCGTTTGAAACCGCAGATAACAACCGACTTATTCATGAAGTTTATTCCTTTCGGGCGTAAGAACAGAGCGCACGGACAGTGTATAACGATATAAAAAACGGGTCCATGCCTTTTCCGTGCATCAGAGGGGAGACATTCCAATTGACACTGCCGGAAAAATCGGGCAGTGAGGGACTTTAAACAGGGCCGTTCCATGTGGCGGCCCTTCCGGTTTGACGGATATTTGAAAAAAGCAGGAGAAACAAAGTGGCGGCGAAGGCTGAAGAAAGAGGATTAAAAAGAATTTGTACGGGTTGCGGTGTACGTTTTTACGACTTTGGTAAACGGCCCGTGATTTGCCCGTCATGTACTTTGGAGTTTACGGGCGAGATCAAGGTCAAAAACCGCCGGGTGCGCGCCGCTATCGCCAATGACGATGGCGCCGAAGGGCAGGTCAGCAAGAAAGCCGTTCAGGACGATGAGGATGAAGAGGATCTTTCCGAAGATGAAGATGTCATCAGTTTGGACGATGTCGATGCTTTGGAATCGTCCGATGATGACGACGACGATATGCCGGATGCCGATCTGGACATGGATAGTGACGATCTGGATGACCTTGAGGATAATGATCTGGACGATCTGGATGGTCTGGATGATGATGATCTCGACGAGGTCGATGATGACGAAGAAAGAAACGGCTAAGGTCGGTTCTGATGGGGGCCGCAATCGTATATACGGCGCGTATGCGGCTTCCAGCCTCTTTTACGGAGAATGATTCCAGAATTCTTTCAAGCGGGTTCGAAGATATGGCCCTTGCTCTATCCGTCTTCCGTGAGAATGGGGATGAGCGTAAGGGCTGGATTCTGGAATGGGTAGTTGAGGGCAAGCCTTCCTACGAGGCTTTTGCGGCCCGTCTTCTGTCTTTATGTGAGATGTGCGGCAAATCTGCATCTCTTGATCCTGATGACTGGGCTGTAGAGCCTGTGCCGGAGCGTAATTGGCTCGAGCATTCCTACAGCCAGTTTCCCCCTTTCTCTGTCGGGCCTTTTTTCATTTACGGTTCGCATTGGGAAGAGGGCGTTCCGGACGGCCAGATGGGCTTACAGATTGACGCGGCTACGGCCTTCGGCTCCGGTGAGCACGGCACAACAAAAGGGTGCCTTCAGGCGATGTTGTCCTTGAAGGCCAGAGGCGTGTGCCCGTGGAATGTGCTGGATATGGGGACGGGTTCCGGTATTTTGGCTGTCGCGGCTTGGAAGCTCTGGCATACGCCTGTTCTGGCGGTCGATAATGATCCGGAAGCTGTACGGGTTGCCGATATTCACCGCGCCGCCAATGATATATCCAGCGCGTCTTCTGCGATGATCTGCGTAGAGGGCGATGGATTTAATACGGACCTCGTTCAAAAGCGGAAACCCTTTGATTTGATCATTGCGAATATTCTGGCTGGACCTTTAGTGGATATGGCTGGGACGCTTGCAGCCTGCGTCGATGAGAACGGCTATGTGGTGCTGTCCGGCTTGCTATGCGAGCAGGCGGAAAGAGTGCTTGGCGCCTACGAGCTGTATGGCCTGAAGGAGCGTGAGCGGTTCGACATCGGGGAGTGGTCAACGCTGGTTTTGCAAAATACGGCGTCTTAGAACGATCATATACAGCATCACGAAATAGAACAGATACAGCTCTTCAACCTCGCTGCCGCGTTCAAGGATGACAACATTCTTAAGGGCGTCGTCAATTTTACCCAAAACCTCGACACCGAGAACAAAAAGTGCAACTACGCCCAGAAAGGCGGGTGGGTAGATGATTGCGAATTTCTGCGGCAGCAGGCCGGGCTTGAAGCGCTGAAGCGCGGGTATAACCAGCCCGCCCGTAAGGACACCGATCAGGAGGATTAGGCGGGGTTTTTGGTCCAGCCATGAGGAGGTGTTGTGCAGATTGGTTTCCCCCTGATCATTGAGGTGGGTCCAGTATTCCGGCGTTGACCATTTCAGAAGATGCTGGCCCCAACTTATTTCTTCTCCCGCAACGTAGAAACAGCTGACTGTCGCGATCAGGACCCAGGCAAGCAACGGTTTTTGCGTACGCCAGTCCAGCTTGGGCAGAATCAGGATACAGATGATAAAAGCGTAGAGGAGGAAGAGGAACTCAAATGCCTCATGGGGACCGCTTTCAGAGTGCAGGCGGGCAAGCACATCGGAACTGAGGGTCGTTTCCAGTATCACCTGAATGAGCGCAATCAGGATTGGCACCCATAGCCACCAGATTTTGTGCAGCCTGTCTGTTCTGGTATAGGTGGGGCGGGGGGCAGGGCATAACCCGTGATTGCACCCTTTATCAGATAAAACGTTCATATTCCTGCTCCGACATTACATCATATTCATCAGGCTCTATATTCATCAGGCGCGAAAGGGTGTTTTGCAGCTTGTAGGACAGGGCTCGTAAGGACAGCTGTACACGCCAGAGCGGTTTTCCGCTTTGAATTTTGCTCAGGACGGTATGGACGGATTCAAACAGGAGTTTGATCTCTTCCCGGTCCGCCGTATCTGAAAATCTTTGGCGGAACTCGATATTGCTTTGTTCATCTGCTCCGATAAAATCCATTTGCCCGTCTATTTTTTCAACAAACCGGCAAAAACCGTCAAGCGTACGCTCGATTCGGATAATCCGCTGATCTTTAATGGATTTCATGAATTTCGGGCCGGTCAGGTAATCGGCGTAGAGAAACATGATCAAGGAACGTGCGAGCGACTTGACCAGAGCGTGCTGGATCGTCGAGAGAATGAGGGCCTGGTTCTGTTGCACATGCCCGTCCTCAACCAGCACCGCCATACGTCCTTTGACCTTTTTAATATCGCCGTAAACGTCAACAACCATGAAAGTTAGGGAGGAGCCTAGTTCACCGATATCGTTCAAAAGCTCCTGATAAACTTGCGTTTCAATATGTTTGTATTCGTGAAAGCGGTGTTTTTTCGTATTCTGATTTTGAATCTCCAGATACATATCAGTCAGATTATGGCTATTGTAAAGAAGCTCGGAGGCAATAGCCGAGGCGACCGAAGCGCTCTTCTCTCGTTTAAGCCAATGTTCGATCTTGCGCGTGTAAAGGATATTGAGCACAACGCCTGTTATCGTCGCAGACGCTATGACCGCTGCGCCTAACGGGTTTCTGTACAGGGCTAACGATTGAAGGAACTCGGTTGGCATGGCGTAGTGTTTTTGGCTTTTTGTTGAACGGCAGGCTTTATTCTATGGCGAAAAACATCATTTTGGAGGGTTTTTTTTCTTTTTAGCCGCATTTTGCATTTTACGGTAGCGGGCGGCCCAACCTTCCCGGATCTGGGCGGCATCACGGGCAATAGACAAGGCATCGGCGGGTACGTCTTCGGTGATTGTCGATCCGGCGGCGATAAAGGCACCGTCATCGATTTTGAGCGGGGCAACCAGATTGACATTCGAGCCGACCATGACGTTCTTTCCAATCAGTGTTTTATGCTTCTGGAATCCGTCATAATTGACCGTAATTGCGCCTGCGGAGAAATTGACATCCTCGCCCATGACCGTATCGCCGACATAAGCCAGATGGCCGATCTTGCAGCGTGCGGCGATTTTGGATTTCTTGATTTCCACGAAGTTTCCTATCCGGACCTCTTCGCCGATCTCGGTCTCCGGGCGTAGCCGTGCAAACGGCCCAACGGCAGCGTTTTTCCCGATTGTTACGCCCTCCAGATAGGAAAAGGCCTTGATATGAACATTCTCAGCCGTTTTCACGCCGGCGCCGAAAAAAACATGTGGCTCTACGAGGCTTCCTGCACCGATTTGCGTATCGTGATGGAGATAGACGCTCTCAGGATGGAGCAGATTTACGCCTGCTATCATCAGTTCTGTACGCAACCTCTCCTGAACCGCGCTTTCAAGGGTCGCCAGATCCAGGCGGGTGTTGCAGCCTTGTATCTCGGACGCGTCCCCAGCCATGACGACGCGGGTCATAGCGCTTTCACGGGCGGCAATTTCAGGCAAATCCGTCAGGTAAAATTCGCCTTGCGCGTTATCATTTCCGATCTGGGATAGCCAGTTTTCGAGCCGTGTGCCGTCGATACAACACGCGCCTGTATTGATCAGCTTGACCTGTTTTTCCTTCGGAGAGGCGTCTTTTTCTTCGACGATCCGTTCCAGAATATCGTCCGCACCCATGATCAGGCGGCCATAGCCGTACGGATCGTCCAGGGCGCAGCCCAGCAACGAAATTGCCGGGTTGCTCCGTCCGCCTCTGGCCTTTACAAGCTGCTCCAGTGTTTCTTTTCTAACCAGTGGCATGTCGCCAACAAGCACAAGTACATCTCCGGTAAAGCCTTTCAGTTTTGGCAGGGCTGTACGCAACGCGCCGGCCGTTCCGTCACGGACCTCCTGTATGACTGTTTCATGAGGGCGAACAAAATGTTCCAGCTCTTTCATATCCGGCCCGACGACGACAATAATTTTTTCCGGGTTGAGGGTTTGTGCCGTCTTGAGCAGCCAGCCGATCATAGGCAGTCCGGCCAGTTTGTGCATGACTTTAGGTAAGGCGGCGTGGCCGGGAGATTTCATCCGTGTGCCTTGCCCGGCAGCGAGAATAACGATGGCTAGAGGCTGTGTCATCGGCTTAAATCCTTTCGGCAACAGTATTTGCGCTAAAATGGTCGTAAAAACAAGAGGGTTTATTTATCGGCCTCGCGCATGCGGCGATCGGCGACCAGAATGTTCTGCCCATTATCATATTCTGCCAGATGCATAAACATAGAGCCGTAAATGGTTTTGATGTGGATTTTTACAGGAACGGCAGGGCCGTCCTTATCGATTTGTGCGATCCATAGGGTTGGCATCATACCGAGTTTGCGGCCTTGTTCCTGAATATAAAGCCAGCCGCGTGGTTTTTTGTGCCATCTGCCGGAGACAGGGATGACTTCGACCGTACATTTGGCCGCCGGGCCGCCGTAAATATTATAGGCAGACGGTTCGAGTTCAACGGTTCCCTTATCCGTAAAAACTTGCTCAAAACGGCGTTTTCCGTCGAAAACTTCAGAGCGTCCGGCGCATTTTCCGCTTTCATTATAATCTTCTAGAACGGCAAGAACGGCGGTAAGAACGTCAATTGTTCCGGTTGTCAGCTCTTCTTCAAGATCTCGCTCATAAGGTTTTTTTCCGTAGTCATGTATCGTCAGCTTTTCAAGCGAGCCGTCAGGCTTGAAAAGATACTCGGCCATATCCGTTTCATCTTTCCATATGCGGGTGGATTTATGGCTCGCCGGTAGATGCCGTCCGTCTGCCAGTGTCTGGCCGTGTGTTTCGAACAGCCCGTCCCAAGGGAGGATTTTTGCTAGAAAACCCCGCGTATAGGCATGCAGATTCATATCATAATGTCCATCCGGACCGATCTGGATGCGGACTTTGGATTGTACCGCATGTACGCCGCCTGCATAGACCTCATAAACCAGATTTTGTGTTGTGCCTTGCACTTGCGGTGTATTGCTATCCGCCAAAGAGATTTGCGGCCAGAACAGGAGTGCAGCGGCCATAGCTATATATAGCTGGGTTTTAGCGGAAAATACCGGGATACCGAACAAACGTCCCGCCCATCCCTGCTTTGAAGTCTTTAACGCTTTTTGCCGATGTCTCATTGACACCTCCGAGGTCAAAATCATAAACGCCCTTTTCTTTCAATATCTGTATGGCATCCCAGAGCAGGAGATGGTGTGCCCTGTGGCGCCGTCCATCCTCCGAAGTCCAGCCGATCTGGTATGTCGCAGCCAATCCGTGACGGAATAATAATATAGCGGCGAGTGGGCGCTTGTCCAATAAAGTCCTGCCGATGAGCATATGGCCGTCCGGTGTGAAGTTTTTGGCCAGTGCGGAGAGAACGGCCGTGGAGGGGCCGTTATAGCCTCTTTGCGCCTTGTCGAGCTGATATATTTTAAGCAGCCATGGAAAAAAATGCCCCTCTTCATCCCATTCGAGCGTCAGTCCGGCACGTTCTGCCTGAGAAAGCTTGTTGCGCCAGTTGCTTTTCATCATGCTACGTAGGGTAGACAGGTCTTTGGTTAGGTCGATCCAGAATGTTTCATGGCCGTGCGGGTTAATACACTGATAGCCAAGGGTTTCCAGCCACTGCCGCGCCTGTCCGTCCTGACTATCCTCAATTGCTGGCATAATCCGGCGGTTTCGTCCAACGCGATTGGGAAAAAGACGGTTGAGCTCTTTAAAGAAGGCTTGGATATGTGCAGGTTCTCCAAAACCATCAAACCAGACCGGCCCGTGATCCATAGAGAAGGTATGGATGATTTTCCCCAAAAATGTAGTTTCCTTTGCCCAGACAAAGCCTGCACTTTGCCCTTCGATTTCAATCAGGCCAAAGTACAGCTTTTGATTGTTTAAATTTGTTTCGGTTTTGTTATAGTTGTAGCACTGCAGAAGGGAACACCGGCGAACGAGGTTTTCTCCGTCTCCGGGGCGGCTGTTTTGAGAGCTTGTCCATTCAATCGTGCAGGGCATATTTTATAATATGAAAAAATAAGATGGGCAGTATGCAGGAGCAGACGTTACCGCTGGAGTCTCTTTTAACATGTTTTTTCTCTGAGAGCGAAACACGGTTTCGTTTTCTGGAGGATGCATACGATTATACTGCCATCGGGGGGATGGTCCGTTATAAAAACAATCTCAGAGTAATCACCCCGTATAAGCCGGATTATTGCGTAGAGCCATTTTGGGCACTCATGCGCTATGAACGGGAAGCAGGGGCGTTCGAGATTTTATACGGAGACAGGGATTATACGCTGGAGATTTTCTTTTGTCCGTCTCCCGTAAACCGGGTTTATCTAGGGGAATGGGTCAGTGCTGCGGGCGGTGAAGTTTTGCAATCCGATAGCATTGCATGGCTGCATGAGCAGGTCGCTCTCGAAGAGGCGCTTAGGAGTAGGGCTGTATTTTTACGTAAGTCTATTGATTGTTTTATCAATCCGCAGCCTGATACGCTGGATCGGGCCCTTGCGATCCAAGCCAAACGGGTTGAGCAGGCTGTGCGGGCACAGTACAAACAAGATATGGCACAGGCTTCCAAAATGGCCGCCAGAGCATATTTCCGGAAAGACTATAAAGATGTGGTGCGCCTTCTCAGGCCGTATGAAAAATATTTAAGCCCGGTGGATATACGAAAATTTATGATTGCTCGCTCGAAACTGACGGATGGGAACGTGTAAACGCTCTGAAACTTGGCGCTTGCTCTTGATTTTTAGGGTCCGGCATGGTGAAGTGCCTGAAGCAACTATATGGACAAAAACACAGAATGAAGAGAGAGGCTATGGCTTTGGCAGCGGCGCAGGAAAATATGACGGATTTACAAGGCGTGATTGAAGGCGCATGGGAGGCCCGCGAGTCTCTGAGCGCAGAAACGCAAGGAGATGTTCGTGAAGCTGTTGATACCGCCTTATCCATGCTCGATTCCGGGCGGGCCCGTATCGCCGATAAAACAGCCGAGGGCTGGATCGTTAATCAATGGCTTAAAAAGGCCGTGCTGCTTTCATTCCGGCTAAACCCCATGCAGGCGATTTCCGGCGGTCCCGGTGGATCGAGCTGGTGGGATAAGGTGCCCTCGAAATTTGAGGGCTGGTCCGATGCCGATTTCGAAAAGGCGGCCTTTCGGGCTGTGCCGCATGCGATCGTGCGCCGTTCGGCCTATATCGCGCCGGGCGTCGTTCTGATGCCGAGCTTTGTTAATCTGGGCGCCTATGTCGATGAAGGCACCATGGTGGATACATGGGTGACAATCGGTTCTTGCGCGCAAATCGGAAAGAACTGCCACATCTCCGGCGGGGTCGGGATCGGCGGTGTATTAGAGCCTTTGCAGGCGGATCCCGTCATTATTGAGGATAACTGCTTTATCGGTGCCCGTTCAGAAATTGCGGAAGGGGTAATCGTTGAGGAAGGCTCTGTGATTTCAATGGGCGTGTTTATCGGTGCCTCGACAAAGATCATAGACCGAAATACGGGCGAAATTTTCATGGGCCGTGTCCCGGCCTATAGCGTGGTTATTCCCGGCACCTTGCCGGGTAAAGCGCTGCCGGACGGCTCTCCCGGACCCGGCTTGGCCTGCGCCGTCATCGTAAAGCGGGTTGACGAGCGCACGCGTTCCAAGACCGGGATCAACGATTTGTTGCGGGATTAGATCCTTCCCCTCTTTTTTACAATCCGATATGTATCGTATTATTTATTGCCGTTCTTGACGATTACGTTTTTAAGGATAGAAAGCGCGTAGTCTTCAGCGTCGAGACAGGCTTTCAGGCCGGCTTCGAAGTTCTTATATTTTAAATCGACGCCCAGCTCATTTTTGATCCGGTCGTTCCGGACGCGTTTATTATCGGCGTAGAAGCTGCGGGCCATGGGGGAAAGATCGGCAGTTTCGAATGGTGTCAGGGGCGGCACCGGGCGTCTCAGAAGTTCACAGGCATAGGCAATGACCTCATGAGACGGTGCGGCCTGATCGTCACAGACATTATAGGCTGCACCGGGGTTGGGGGTGTTCATCGAGGCCGTAAGAACCTGCACGATATCTTCGACATGGATGCGACTGAAGGCGTGGCCCTGCTTTTCGATACGGCTGGAAACGCCGGCCCGGATGGAGTCCAGAGCGCTGCGGCCCGGCCCGTATATGCCCGCGAGGCGGAAAATATGGACGGGGAGTTTGTTCTGTTTGAAAAGAGACAGCCATTGCTCTTCAGCTTTTGCTCTGCGGGAGCCGCGTTGGCTGGATGGGCGGAGTTCTGAGTCCTCGTCGACCCAGCCACCGCTGCGGTCGCCGTAAACGCCTGTCGTCGAGAGGTAGCCGACCCATTCAATCGTTGGAATGCGCAAGATATCTTGTGCATGAATCAAAAAGGCGGGGTCGCCCTCGTCGCCGGGCGGGGTCGAGATCAGGAGGTGAGTCGTATCCTTCAAAACCAGAAGCGGGTCAGGCAGCGTATGCTCATAGTCGAACAGATAGGCATCTATTCCCCGTTCGCGAAGCTTGTCGCGTTTTTGGGCGTCGCGGGTTGTGCCTGCAATCGTCCAGCCGTCTTGTTCGGACAATGTATGTCCCAGATAATCACAGCTATAACCGTATCCAAAACAAAAAAGTTTTCGTGCCTGACTCATGACCCGTTGTATCGCATCGTATTGTTACCAAGAAATATTTAATCCGCTCAGGAGGCAATGTCCTCGTAATGGCGGGCCGGTTCGACATCCGGTATCCGGTCGCTCAGGAGTGGTCTGAAGCTGTCCCTCATCTTAACTTTTTCGTACCAGAGGCGGGCGGCATCATGCTCTTCCCACGGAACGTCACCGATATAGTCGATTGCCGAGAAGTGTGAAGCCGCCGCAATATCGGCTAGCGAGAAGGCGTCCCCTGCCAGCCATTTGCGCTTTTCAGTCAAAAAACCGATATAATCGAGATGATAATGGATGTTTGCATGCCCCGCGCGTACCGACGGGCCGTGAGGCTCTCCGCGCTTCATCAGGCGCTTCATCAGTTTTTCGCCAACAAGATTATCCGTAACTTCGCGGTTAAACTTCACGTCAAACCAGCTAATGAGCCGCCGTGCCTCGGCTCGTTGAACCGGATCATGCCCAAGCAGATTGACCTCAGGATAGACTTCTTCGAGATATTCGCAGATTACTTGTGAGTTGGCGAGGATCGTGCCGTCCTTTTCGATCAGGACAGGGACACTGCCCGCCGGGTTCATCGCCAGAAATTCCGTGCGCCGTTCCCATATTTTTTCGATTTTCAGGTCGAAATCGAGCTTCTTCTCGGCCAGAGCGACCCTGACCTTGCGTGAAAAAGGATGAAGCCATAAATGAAACAAAGTGCGCATAAATCACCATAACGCAGACCGCTTCCGAAAAACAGCCCCTTAAAAGCGATTATAGTAAAAAATAGGAAGGCGGTTGCAGATATATTTCAAGCAGCGCGCTCAGCGCTGCGTTGCCGTGACTTCTATCTCTATTTCCACTTCGTTTTCAACGGCTTGCAAATTTGCGTCTCCGCCTTGCCCTATGCCGAAATCGAGCCGGTTCAGGCGGGTTTTGGCACGCATGGTAGCGGTGTGCAGCCCGTCATCACCCTCTTCTATATTGAGTGAAAAGGGCAGGGTTAAAGGCATTTCAACATCCCGTATTTTCAGGCGGCCTTTTGCGAGATACTGATTCGATCCCAGATGCTCGAAACTCTCTGTTTCAAAGGTTGCAGACGGATAGGTTGCCGTATCAAACCAGCCGGCTCCGGTACCTTGTGCGTCCCGTTCTCCGCTGCCTGTTGAAAAATTTGCCGTATCAATCGTAATGGCTGCATGGCTGCCAGCCAGATTATCCGGATCGAAAACGATATCACCGTCGAAACGGGTAAAGGCACCCTGAACGCGCTTGCCGTATTGTATGAACGTAAAACTGATATGGCTGCTTGCGGGGATGATTTGCCAGTTATGCCCGGTTGCCGGAGCGAGATCATGGCTTGCGGGCGCGGCTGTGGCGGCGGAGGTATTATTGACCGGTGCTTCCTCTTCTTCGAAAAGCTCTCCGCCTGCGAAAAAGACCGGAATAGCAAGAAGAGCAAGGCCAAGCGCCACAAGTGCCATATTCCCGCCCATCCGTGTCAGGGTTGAATCGCGGTCGATCAGGTGGTGTTTGAGCGCACCGGCGATATGAAGGGCCAGTGCGGCGATCAGCCCGTAGGCAAACGTCTCGTGAATTTCGCGCATCTGGTCAAAAAGCGCCGGGTTTTTCCCTGTCAGCGCGGGAAGGTCGAAAAGCCCGAAAACCCTCATCGGGAACTGCCCGGCTGAGGACATAATCCAGCCTGAAAGCGGCATACCGATCAGGGTGATATAGAGGAACAGGTGGATCGCTTTGGAGAGAAACTTTTCCCATTTTTGATGCGTTGCAAGGGCAGAGGGCCGCGATGTCCCCAGATTCCAGAGGATACGCAGTGCAGCAAGCGTGAGGACTAGAATACCGAAAGATTTGTGGAGGCCGTAAAGTTGGAATTTGAACTGTCCGGCCTCCACCTCATGCATATAAAAGCCAAGCCCCAGAAGACCGAGGACGATCAGCGCTGTACTCCAGTGAAACAGGCGCGAAACGGTGCCATAGGTGCTTGGGGTGTTTTTCCAGCCTGTCATCATGGAGCGATTCCTGTCCTTGTTTGGTTGTTGAGGTCGTCTATCAAGTTCTTAAGGATTCTCAACCCCTTGAGCTGCGCTGTCATCACGAACGCCCTCGACTTCGATGCGGATTTCAACATCGTCGCCGACCATAGGCAGGCCGTAATTCATCCCGAAATCCGAACGTTTGATATGAGCGCTTGCGGACAGGCCGGCCATGTATTTGCTGCCGAACGGGTGAGGACCGGCCTTATTCAGTTTTGTTGATAAGGTCACAGGTTTTGTCACGCCAAGAATGGTCATATCTCCTGTGATATCAGCCGTATCCTCGCCTGTCAGAACAATGGAGGTGCTTTTGAAATGCATGGTGGGGAAGTGCTCGACATTGAAAAAATCAGCGCTCTTCATGTGGGTGTCCCATTTTTCGTCATCCATATCAATACTGTTCGTCTGGATTGTGACATCAACACTCGATTTTTCAGGCTCTCCACGGTCAAATGTGAAGGTGCCGTCAAAATCAAGGAACTCCCCTTGCGAGTTTGAAAACCCCAGATGATTGACAAAGAATAAAATCTGCGTGTGTGCCTTGTCGAAGCTGTAGGTTTCGATCTGTGCATGAGCTGTACCGGGCAGGCCAAGGCTAAGGCCCATAACAAGGATGGAAAGTGCGGAGGTAAGAAGGCGTTTCATGATTGGCTCTTTCGTTCAGGTGCTGGATAGATATCTTCTTAAAGAAGATCGTCCTGTCGCTGCAAAAAATCAAGGGCCCAAATATTCCCTGTACATCATAATGAAGGCATAGGCGCCCAGCCCCGCGATTATCCAGTTTAAGAGGCCGTATGTCCATTTGATCGAAGGATCGTTCAGAATATCTTCTTGCGAGCGGTGGCGTAGCAGAAAGTATAAAACCATCTGTCCGGCGATAAAGCCTCCAATTAATCCGATCAATCCGACTACGTAAATCATACAAATAATTTTGCTTTTCTGGAGGAGGAAATCAAGCTATTCAGAGCGCATGTTTTTTGCCTATCTCTTCACATTGGCGCTTGTGCAAGGGCTTACGGAATTTCTGCCCGTAAGCTCCAGTGGCCATCTGGTGCTGGTTCATGCGGCTTTCGGCGGCGGGAGGGACTGGGAAAGCCATATGTTGCTGGATGTGGCGGTCCATGTGGGGACACTTTGTTCGGTCCTTCTTTATTTCCGGGCTGACGTACTGGCGATGTTGGCCGGGGTAAGAGACTGGCTGGCTGGCTGCTATGACAGCAAAGGGTCCCGGCTGAATATCCATGTTCTGGTGAGCTCCATACCCGTGATGGTTGTGGGGTATATTCTTCATGCGCTGGAGCCGCCCTGGCTGTTGTCCGTTTGGATTGTAGCCTGGACAACACTTTTGTTCGGAATTGTTCTCTGGATTGCTGATCTGAAAGGGCCGGTAAAAAAACAGCAGGACGATATGGGGATGCGGGATGCCCTTATTATCGGGTGCGCGCAGGCGCTGGCGCTTGTGCCGGGGACGAGCCGATCGGGGATCACAATGACGGCGGCGCGGTTTCTGGGCTATGGCCGGACAGAAGCGGCGCGTTACTCTCTGTTGCTGGCGATCATCGCGATCAGCGGCGCAGGGCTGCTGGGCGGTTTGGACCTGGTAAAGCAAGGGGATGTGAAGGTCACGACCGACGTGCTGATGACGGCCTTTTTGTCTTTTGTCGCCGGTTGGGTGTCGATTAGCCTGATGATGAAATGGTTAGCTCACGCGACATTTACGATATTCGCGATCTACCGGGTCATATTGGGAGGCGGGCTGCTGATTCTGCTCTATACGGGTATTATCTCGTAGAAAATTATCTCAGAGCGTTGATTCGTAGTGCAGGAGTAGAATTTTTGTTTCTCCATATACGCGCTCATCAAAGACTTTATACGGTGCAGGCAGGGCAGGGCAGGCACCTTTTTCCATCTCTATCACGCACAGCGCCCCTGCGAAAGACAGCCATGCGCCTTCATGGAGTGTATGCAGAGCGGGGCTTAGAAGATTTTTCCCATAGGGCGGGTCAAGAAAAGCCAGCGTTGCCTGCGGGGTATTGTCCGGTTTTGTCACCGGTTTTGAGAAATCCTTGAGCTGTGTCGAGGCAATATCGCCAGCGCCAAGCGTACTGATATTGCGTTGAGTTAGAGCAAGCGACTCGCGGTTTTTATCGATAAAGGTACAAAAAGCTGCTCCACGGGACAGGGCTTCAAGGCCCAGCGCGCCGGTGCCGCAAAAAATATCCAGAATTTGCGCATTTTCTAAGACACGCCTGCTCGCCAGGCTATTAAAAATTGCGCCACGAATTTTGTCCGATGTAGGGCGGATATCCCGGTTTTTTGGCACCTCCAGCCTCCGTCCCCCGAAGCGGCCTGAAACGATTCGCATTAGGCGGTACCCTTCACCTTAGAGTGTATGAGAGTATTCATGAAAAATACTCCGGGATAGTTTTTTTGAGCGCAGCGCTTTGGATTTCCCGGACATCTCCAACAGGCATATTTTCAATACGAAACGGACCGTATGAGATTCTTATCAGGCGATTGACCCGTAAATCAAGCGATTCCATGATCCGCCGAACCTCGCGGTTTTTACCTTCTTGAAGCGCGATCTCTATCCAGTTATTCGCGCCTTTCCGGTCTGTCTCCAGCCGGGCCTCAGCGGGCTTGTACCGTATGCCCTCAACAGTCACGCCGTTCTTGAGGGTGTCGAGCTTTGCCGGATCCACCTGCCCCAGAACCCGGACTCTGTAGCGGCGGATCCAGCCCGTCGATGGCAGCTCAAGGTGGCGGGCAAGCGCACCGTCATTGGTGAGCAGCAGCAGCCCTTCCGTATTCAGGTCCAGCCGCCCGACACTGATGACGCGGGGGAGAGATTTTGGCAGTGCCTCAAAAACTGTCCCGCGCCCGTGCTCATCCTTATGCGTGGTAACCAGCCCGGCAGGCTTGTGGTAGAGCCATAGCCGTGTATTGTCCGGGCCGTTTAGGGGGCGTCCGTCTACCGTGACACGGTCGCCCGGACCAATAAGGCAAGCGGGCGTATTAAGCGTTACCCCGTTGACGGCAACGCGGCCATCTCCGATCCAGCGCTCGGCATCGCGGCGTGAACACAGGCCGCTACGTGCCATAAGCTTTGCAATTCTTTCGCCTTTGTGCTTGTCTTCGCTCATGGATGACGACATTACCTATATGCGCATGGCTTTGGAAGAGGCAAAGACGGCAATGGCACGAGACGAGGTTCCAATCGGTGCTGTGCTGGTCCATTGTGAAACAGGTGAGATCGTTTCGAAAAATGGGAACAGAACCCGCGAACTCTACGATCCCAGCGCTCATGCGGAAATTTTGGTCATCCGTGAGGGATGCGCCCATGATGAGGCGCAGCGGATTCCGGATTATGACCTTTATGTGACGTTGGAGCCGTGCGCTATGTGTGCAGGTGCCATCAGTTTCGCCCGGATACGTCGTCTTGTGATCGGAGCTCAAGACCCAAAGGGTGGCGGCATCCTCCATGGTGGGCAATTTTTTGAACAAAAGACCTGTCACCACAGGCCGGTTGTGATCAGCGGCGTTCTGGAGGAGGCATGCGGCCAGATTCTAAAAGATTTTTTTAAGGCAAAGCGCAAGACGCTCTAATCGGGTGAAGAGGATGGCGGTGAAAGCGGAAATCCGTACTCATCCAGAGGAATATTGCCTGTGACACCTTCACCCCAGCGTTCAACAAGTGCAGCCTGACGTTCTTTAATGGTTTTTTTGCGGGCAAGGCCTTTTTGATAAAGGAAGGCCGCGATAATGCCTGTCATGGACCAGTCGATCAGGTATCCCGCTGCTGCTGCTGTATAAATCACCGTGATTGCAAAAGGGTCTGTAATTGCGGAAATCGCAGCTTCAAAATCGTGACCCTGTGCCCAAAGATCAAGGAGAAAGGGGGAGGCTCCGGCAAGGTTTAGCGCACCGACCGTGATGGATTTTGTCTTTCTTTTTGCTGGGTCTAGAACAATAACAGTCAGGGCTGGGAGCAATGCAATTGTAAGGAAAAGCGTGACCGGAAGGAAGGCTGCCGCCATCAGAGCGCCTCCAATCAGGATAAGCTGGGCTTTCCCTTTTTTTCTCCGTTTAGCAGCATTGTTTTTCAAAGCCATAATACGTCCTAGTGTCCGACTAAAATACAGATTTATTAGTCAGGAACATAAAAAAGGTAAAAACGATCAGGATAAAGGAAATAAATCCAGAGACGACCGCAGCCAGTTCCCGCCCGGTTGTTACACCGAAGGTGCTCTTATCCTGCAATCGAAATTCGAGAGTGTCGTATTCTTTTTGGAGGTCTTTATACTCTTTCATGGCTGTTTGAAAAGCGCCTAAATCTTTTTCAATCACCTCAGGATTGTCCAGAAGGCCTGCGATTTTAACTAGGCTGCCGCTTTTGGCAAAATCATTGATGCTTTTCTTCAGTTTGTTTTTGATAGTCTGGTCGTGATAGCGCCCGTAAATCACCGGCAGCATCGATAGAAAGCTGGATGCGATGGCCGGAAATTCCGGCAGGTTCGAGCGTTTTTGAATACTGGCAAGGCATTTCAGATTGCCCAGAATTTTCCTGTGCTCTTCATCCGTATTAATTTCGTAGAGATAGCCGTCTATGACTTTCGGGTCTTTGACCGAAAGAAAGGCCGCGATATGCCGGTCGATGAACAGGCCGTTTATCCGGCCTTTCTTGCATAGATCCTCAAACGCGAACATCATGCTTTCCGGGGATGTGACGTAATAACCCTTCAGTTTTTCGCTCAGGCAGGGGCACTCGGGGCAGAGCGTATACAAGCACCGTTCGATTCCCATCCCCATTTTGGTTTGCCGCAGAAAATTCCGGCAGGCATCGAAGCGCGAAATCAGTGTGTTAATATCCAGATTGAGGCTGTTTTGGGTCAGCACCCAGTTCATAGCAATATTCTGAGAGAGCATCTGCACGATCGGGTTAACATCTTTCTTCAGGATCATGGCTTCTGCAAGCATTGTTCCGATTCCGCCGCCGGCCATCCGTAACCCCTTGTAGCGTATCGGTGCGTCCGGATCGAGCGCGATGGAAAGATTGGCGGCGAGTCGATCTTCATAATTTTTTTCCTGCCCGAAATCACGAGCGGATTTAACGGCATGCTCAACTCTTTCAAGCGCTTCTTCATCTTCCATCGAGCGGCTGAGCCATTGGAATAGTGAGTCATCCTCGACAATTCTTTGCGCCTCGGCCGTGTCCTCCTCTCCCATGGCCATGGCCAGCTTTGTCATCATGAAGAATTTTTTATTGCCGAAAAGAAGAGGGCGAGGCGCTTTTTTACGTTTAACCGCCTGTTTGGGTGTAAGGCGCTGCCCGTCTGCCCAGGAAAGCACTTCTTCCATATCCCAGCGTTGGCCGGGATCATCAAGAAGCAGACCTCTCAGAAGCTCTAAAAAAGCCCCGCGAATGCGCTCATTGCCAATCAGGGCTGCATAGCTGCCTTTTTCTATTTTCTGTTTGATGATGTCAGTTGTGCTTAATCCATGCAGCGGGTCATGGCTCCGCATGGCAATGGCGAGCGATACGCCAAACGCGTACATATCGTCATGGCGCATTGCCGCGCCGCGTGCGACCGGGTCTGCCATGGCACGTTCAATCGGCTCATAGATGGAAGGTTGGGCTGAACTGCCCGGTGTAGAAAGACATTCTCCAAGGATAAAGTGAGCGTTTTTTTCAGTAACGTTATGCAGGAACATATTCGACAGGCGGAGATTGCCATGGACGAAATCCTTGTCTCGGAAATCTTTCAAAATGAGGATCAATGGCTCAACAAGCAACTTGGCTGCCTTATCGTGTTTCCAGTCCAACGCAAGCTTCTCACCGACTTTAAGAATAGGTGTTCCGGGATTGTCGCCATAAATGAAAACATATCGTTCCTCACCGGCGGCAGGCCAATGGAAAGGGCCGTGTTTTAAAAGGGTTGTCAGGTGAGGGTTGATAATCGCCTTGTATGAAGAGGCAGCGCTCTGCCGGGGGATGGTGTGCTTTTCACAAACCAGCGCGTAGCAGGTGCCGTTTTTACTTTCAGCTCTGTAAGCTTTGTTGGAGCCGATATCATATTGGGGCAGGCGTTTTGAGGCGTCAATCCGGATTGAGTCGTCAAAGTTGAGCAAAGAGGCCGCCTCAGCCATAAAAATATATCCTGAATCTTTTTTAGGAACGGAAAAAAGAAAAAACTCACTGTACGCAAGCACACGTACCAGTGTAATCCCGATCCATAGAAAAGTAAAATCGCAGGGTGCGTTTAGATTTTTCAGCCCTATCCGGAAAGATTGATATAATGGTCCGTCATCCCGTTGGCGCTTTCGCAAAGCGAAAGCCCGCACGAACGGGATCCATATGTGAGCGGCCAAGCCGCTTGCCTTTTCCGGATCCCCGCCGATAAAATGTCCTGCTTATGCAGGACATTCGCGAGGATGACAAATGTATCAATCTTTCCGGATAGGGCTGAAAAATCTAACTCATAAAAGGATCGTGCATCAGGATCGTATCGTCTCGCTCCGGACTTGTGGACAGGAGCGTGACCGGTGCGCCGATGAGTTCTTCGATATGGCGGACATATTTGACGGCTTCCGCAGGGAGGTCTTTCCAGCTCCGTGCGCCGCGCGTGCTTGTATTCCAGCCTTCCATTGTTTCATAGACGGGTGTAACGCGGGCTTGCTTGTCGGCGGATGCGGGCAGGTAATCCAGCTTTTCCCCATCCAACTCATAGCCTGTACAGATTTTGATTTCTTCCAGCCCGTCCAGAACGTCGAGCTTGGTCAGGGCAATTCCTTGAATGCCGCAGATTTTTACGGCCTGGCGGACGATTACCGCATCGAACCAGCCGCAACGGCGCTTGCGTCCGGTTGTTGTGCCGAACTCATGGCCTTTTGTGCCCAGAAATTCGCCGACTTCGTTATTTTGCTCAGTGGGGAAGGGGCCTTCGCCAACGCGGGTCGTATAGGCCTTTGTAATCCCCAGCACATAGTTGATCGCGTCCGGACCGACGCCGGAGCCGGTTGCCGCCTGCGCCGCCGCCATGTTTGAGGAGGTTACGAAAGGATAGGTGCCGTGATCGACATCAAGCATCATGCCTTGCGCGCCTTCAAACAGGATTTTCTGTCCTTTTCGGCGGGCCTCATCCAGAATTTTCCAGACCACGCCCGTATATTGGAGAATATCTTCTCGCACATCCATCAGGGCACGGTAGATATCGTTCTCATCGATAGGTTCGGCGCCCAGACCCTTCAGCAGCGCATTATGGTGCAGCATCATGCCGGAGAGTTTCTCTTTGAGGTAATCCGGGTGTTCCAGATCGCAGATGCGGATGGCGCGGCGGGCGATTTTATCCTCATAGGCCGGGCCGATCCCGCGTCCCGTCGTGCCGATGGCTTTCTTGCCGCGCGCAGCCTCCAGCGCCCGGTCTAACGCCGCATGAACGGGCAGGATTAGCGGTGCATTTTCTGCAATAATCAGTTTTTCAGGTGTAACGGCGACGCCCTGGGCCTGTACGGCCTTGATCTCTTCGAGCAAAGCCCAGGGATCGACGACAACGCCGTTCCCTATAATGGAGAGCTTGCTTTTGCGCACAATTCCGGAGGGGAGAAGGTGCAGCTTGTAGGTCACACCGTCGATCACCAGCGTGTGGCCCGCATTGTGTCCGCCCTGAAAACGCACGACAACATCGGCGCGGCTGGAGAGCCAATCTACGATTTTGCCCTTGCCTTCGTCGCCCCACTGAGAGCCTATAACCGCTACGTTTGCCATGATAATGCGCCTTATCCGATAGGGTGTATCTGACCGTTCAGAAGCTCATGCGTGCATTGCAGGCGCTCCCGGTCATCTTGTCCGGTTCCGTGAATAACCCTCCAGCCGTCATCACGCAAGGTTTTTATTGTCGCCCAGCTTTCCGTGGAGGGAACGAACAGTGTATCTGCGGGTTTGGATGCGGGCATCGCGCCGCGCAGCGTATCCATATAGAGCGTGAACCCCGTGGCGCTTTGCCTGTCTCCGCTCTGGCCGCACACAATATCGTAGCGTCCGCCGCGCCCAAGCTCTGCACGTGCTTTCTTGGCAAAGAGTGCGAAGGCGGTCCCTGCGTGATATTCGAACCCCTTATTTTCAACCGGATCGATTGTGATCCGGATATCCGTGATCCCCAGCTCGTCCAGTGCTTTGCTTAGGGCTGTGCAGGTCGCGGCTAACCGGTCTATGTCAGGACGGAGCTCTGCGGGCAGGTCCATCCGCGCAAGCTGGTCCAAGGCCGTATCTGCCGGTCCGCAAGCGCTCAAAAGCGCTTTAAGACTCTCACGTGGGGCCGGGTCCAGAGCGTCCAGAGAGTCCTGCTCCCGTTTTTCGAGGGCTGCGCGAACTTGAGTGCGGGCCGCATCACTCAGGTTGTAAAGCTTCATAATCTCATTTGTCAGGCGTGGGAGTGTAAGATCAAGCGTGATATCCGCAAGGCCAAGTGCTTTGAGGGCGGAGACGGCCATAAGACAGATTTCAATATCGGCAAGGAGATCGTCGTGGCCGATCAATTCGCACCCAACCTGACAAAACTGGCGTTGCGTGCGTTGCTGGCTTGCCCGTGTACGCAGAATATCGTTCGCGTAGGCCAGTCGGAGCGGACGCGGTTCGGAAAAGAGTCGGGAAGAGGCAATTCGTGCGATCTGGGCCGTAATATCCGAGCGCACCCCCATCATCCGGTGCGACACCGGATCCATCAGGCGGAAAGTTTCGGAGGCCAGTGCCGCGCCTGGACCGGGGGCCAGCAGACTGTCTTCGAATTCCACGAGGGGCGGTTTAACCCGCCTGTAGCCGTGGCCCGCGAAATGGTCCATAAGGATTGTAATCGCGCGGGCTTCCTGTTCCGCATCGGGTGGCAGGAGATCCTCAAAGCCGTTGGGCAGAAGAACGGAAAAATGGTCGAAACTGTTCATAGAAACTCGCGGGTCAGCACTGTACAACTTGGTCGTCCGGATCGTTCGTATCAGGCCGCCTTGATTTTTTCAAGCGTATCAGGCTGGATCGTATGGTTCAGCGGGCCGAAACCGGAGCCAATCATCGCAGCCTGTGCGATAGCTTTATTAACAAAAGCCCGCGCCCGGACGAACGAGTCCCGTACATCCAGCCCTTGGGACAGGCCGATGGCAATTCCGGCGGAAAGGGTTGTGCCTGCGCCGTGCGTCGAGCGGCTCTCAAGCTTCTTATTCTGATAGATTTCAGTGCCGTGCTCGTCGGCCAGCACGTCATAGACTCTGTCCGCAGCAAGCGATCCGCCTTTAAGGATAACGTTTTTTGCGCCCAGCGTACGCAGTGTCTCCGCAGCGTGACACATATCGTCGATATCGTGAATCTTGATGCCGGACAGATCCTGCGCTTCCGTAATATTTGGTGTGATCACGTCAGCATAAATCAGGAGGCGTCTTTTGAGTGCGTCGCGAGCTTCCTTGTCGAGCAGGCTTAATCCCGTGCGGCTGGTCATAACCGGGTCAACCACCATTTTAATGCCGTCATAACCCTTAGCATCCAGAATATCGCCGAGCATGTCGATCGTCTCAACATTGCCAAGCATCCCGGATTTGATGACGGGGGGCTGGAGATCCTCCATCACCTTTTCAATCTGTGCCCTGACGAGGAGCGGCGGAATCATATGCGTGGCAAAGACGCCATGCGTATTTTGTACGGAAACGGCTGTGACAACGGTTGAGGCATAGCCGCCGAAGGCCTGCACAGTCTTGATGTCTGCCTGTATGCCTGTCCCGGCGCATGAATCAGATTGGCCGATGCATAAAACCTGCGAAACCATGGATAACGTCCTTTTGCCAATAAAAAACCCGCTACAGACTAAGCCGATTGGGCCGCTTTTTCAATCACCGCGCATAAATCGCCGACAATCATTTCGACCTGTGCGGGGTCGTCGCCTTCGGCCATGACGCGAATGACAGGCTCAGTGCCGGATGCGCGTACCACAATCCGGCCATTATCGTTCAGGCTCTCGCCCGCCTTTGCAATTGCATCCTGCACCTGTATTGCGTCAAGGAGCGCGTCCTGCCGCGTATTTAGCCGGACATTCCTCAGGATTTGAGGTAGGGGCGTGAAAAGATTTAGGGCTTTGCTGGCAGGCTTCCCGCTGCGCTTAATCATGGATAAAAGCTGGAGCGCCGCGAGCAGCCCGTCCCCGGTCTTGCTGTAATCCGACAGGATGATATGGCCGGATTGCTCACCGCCAAGATTGTAATCGCCTGCGCGCATGGCTTCGAGGACGTAGCGGTCCCCGACGGCAGCCCGTACCATATTCAGGCCTCTGGCCTTCAGGAAACGCTCCAGTCCCAGATTGGACATGACGGTCGAAACCAACCCACCGCCCCGCAACTTCCCGGCATCCTGCAGAGAGGCAGCCAGTGCCGCCATGATCTGGTCGCCGTCAATCCGCACGCCCGTTTCATCAACAACAATCAGGCGGTCCGCGTCGCCGTCCAATGCAATCCCAATATCGGCGCCGTGATCGATAACGGCCTTTTGCAATTGTTGCGTGTCCGTCGCGCCGCAGCCTTCGTTGATATTGCGGCCGTTCGGGGCTGTGCCGATCGAAATAACCTGCGCTTCAAGTTCCCAGAGGATTTGGGGGGCGACCTTGTAAGCGGCGCCGTTGGCACAATCGACAACGATCTTCAGCCCGTCGAGGCTTTCCCCGCGCGGTAGAGAGCGTTTGACAGACTCTGCATAGCGCCCTAGACAGTCATCCAGACGGCTGGCTTTCCCCAGATCGGCGGGTGCGGCCAGCGCATCGCTCATATCTGTGGCAAGCAGGGTTTCTATTGCTTTTTCCATCTCATCATCGAGCTTGTAGCCGTCCGCGCCGAACAGCTTGATCCCGTTATCTTCGAAGGAATTATGAGAGGCCGAGATCATCACGCCGATATCGCAACGTAAGGAGCGCGTTAACATCGCAATGCCGGGTGTTGGGATCGGGCCTGTCAGTATGACCTCAAGTCCCATCGATAAAAATCCGGCTGTCAAAGCCTGCTCCAGCATATAGCAGGACAGGCGCGTATCTTTGCCGATTACAACCCGGTCCGTTGAGACGCCGGTGTGACGTTCTCGCAGAACGAGCGAAGTCGCCATAGCGACCTTCAGAGCAAGGTCGGCAGTCATGGGAAAAGAGTTTGCTTTCCCCCGTATGCCGTCGGTTCCAAAATATTGGCGTGTCATGTTAGGGCGTGTCATCATTTATTGTCTTTTGGCCTGCAAACACTGATTTTCTGCGCTTCCGGTACTCAAATACCTGTGTGTATGTTCCGTTCCGGTTCTCGAAAACCACCGTTTTCGGTACAAAATCCTTCAAATGATGACATGCCCTAGGACCCTGAAAAAATCGACCTGTCTTATGTTTTACGATACGGGGCGGTCGATTCGAACCGGCAGGTCCGCAGCGATCGGCTCATCATCGAGCATTTCGATCATGCCTGTGGGCTGTATGGCAAAATTCGCGATGAACAGCGCATTGGAATAGAACACGACTGCATCGGCCAGATAGTGACCTTGCTCATTCATGCCCTCGAACGTTGCCGGACGGATTGTGCCCTCAATTACGGAACGGGTTGTTTCGTCCATTTCCTGAGGCATGTTCGGGTCATCCATGCTTTCGGCAATATAGAACGGGCCTTCTTCTCCGCGGACGAAGAAGCAGAAAAAGCGCAGATAATCCAGAACGTTGTTCTCATTGACTTTAATAGGAGCCTTCGCATTGACTTCATGGATCGGCGGAGAAGTTCCATTCAGGCGGAACAGGTTGCCCTGATCCGTCAGGTAGTAGATATACAGATTTTTATTCGACCAGCTTGGCTCCTTCACCCGGATCAGCGCGACCTGATCGTAAAAGGGGAGCATACGCCATTCGACCTGCGTGCTTTCGGGCGATACGCGGTATTTCCCGTCCACGGGATTGATCTGCTCCAGAAAACCGGCCAGTTCCTCTCCTTGAACGGCATTCCAGTTATTGTCCTGATACATGAATTATCCTTAGTTTATTTGAAATCTCATTACCGAGCGAACCGACCTATTTTGACAGAAACGAGACAGAGCGCAAGCTTATTATTCGTTTTTTAATCCGGGCGTTATCCTTTGTAAAGCCTATCATCTTATGCCTCTTTACCTGCACCGTGAGCATCCGGGTGAGGATTAATCCGCATTTTTTCTTAACTTTTCGGAAGAAACCGCTATCCTGCGCAGATTAAGCGATATATTCAGGAACAGGTTTCCGGGTGATAGAGGGGCGTCGTGGCACGTTACAGGATATCAGTATGAGAAAGAAAATGGCCGTTATCCTATCTTTGGCACCTATTACGGATGCGCCGCGCGTCTTGCGCCAGACGGGGGCCTTGCAAAATGATGGGTGGAGCGTTGTGCTGTGCGGCCTTGAAGGGCGCGCAAAAAAACCGGAAGGAACGTATCTGATTACGTTGGCGGACGGCAAAGCAGAAGAAGGTGTTTCAGGGGATAAGGCACCCAGAACCGCCGCGATTTTGAAGTGGGTCAGAAGGATTCCGCATATTGTGCCGTTGCTGAAGGCACGCTTTTCAGACATGGCGGCTGTCCGATATTACTGGTCGCATTATCATCATCAGGAAAAATACGCTTATCTTGAGGCTGAGCTGGCACATGTGCCGGGGATTTCGAATGCGGATATTGTGATCGTCGCACATGATTACGTGACCATCCCGATGGCTGAGCGGTTGGCTGCGCGTTTTGGAGGGCGTGTCGTCTGCGATATTCATGAATATGCAACGGGGCAGCATATGCATAGCCCGATCTGGCGACTGATGCTGCGACCGTGGGTAGACCGGATGCAAAAGTTGTTTTTGCCGAAAAGCGCGTTTAACACGACGGTCTGCGATGGGATCGCCGATCTGCTTGCTCGTGATTACGCGCCCTTGCCCCGGCCTGCCGTCGTGCGGTCTATCCCACCTCGTACCCAGATGCCCTTTAGGGAAACGGGAGAGGAGATCAACGTGCTGTATCACGGGATCGTCTATCCTGTGCGGGGGATGGAGTTGGCACTGGAATCGCTTCGCTTGTGGCGGCCCGAATTTCGTTTGATCGTACGTGGCCCCGGCAAGGCCGACTATTTTGAAAAACTGCGCTATTATGCGCGGGAGTTGGGCGTTGAAGACCGGTTTACGCTGGAATCTCCCGTTCTGTATGATCGGATTATCCCTGAAGCGAACAAGGCGGATATCGGGTATTTTGTCCATAAGGATACTAGCCCGCAAAAGCGTTTCGCCCTGCCGAACAAGTTTTTTGAATATATTTCCGCCGGGCTGGCGCTGTGCGTGTCGGATTTGCCGGAGATGGCTAAAATTACGAAAGACTATGATCTGGGTGTTCTTGTGAACGGCTATTCCGCTGAAGAGGTCGCTGCGCAGATGAATGTGTTAAACCGCAAGGATATAGACCGCTACAAGCTTAATGCGCTCAAGGCCGCGCAAAGCCTGTGCTGGGAGCAGGAGGCGCCGGTCATGGTCGAGGCCTATAACAGGGTGTTGCTGGAGGGTGTGTCCAGTGGGAAGGGTGGCGGCTTAGCCGCACAACAGGAGGATGAGGCAGGCAATAAGGATGAAGATCGTCTATCTTACATTGGAAGCGCCGCGTGAAGGTCAGGCCAGTTACGTCCATGTTCATGAAATCATCGACGGGTTGGAAAAGCAGGGGGTAAAAGTCCGCCTGTATCAACCGCCTTATGCGGCCAAGCCTGTTTCACCCAATCATTTTATGCGGCTTCTTTATGCTTTGTGGTTGCAATGTCGGCTATGGGCCTGCTGGGAGCGGGGGAGTGTTCTCTATGTTCGTGCGCATTATTTGGCCTTCCCTTCCGCGTTGATTGCGCGCTTATTTCGGATTCCGGTTTTTCAGGAAATTAACGGCCCCTATGAGGATGTGTTCGTCACGCACCCGTCCCTAAAGATTTTTCGTAATATTCTTATCCCGATGCAGCGCTGGCAGTACCGCGTGGCTACCGGACTGATCACCGTGACGCAGGCTTTGCAGGGCTGGGCGAACGCGCAAGGGCGCCGCACGGACTGCACGTTGATTTCGAACGGGGCGAATACAAATCTGTTCAAGCCGGGGCTGTCAAGGCCGGAAGATGCGCCGAAGCGTTATGTCGTCTTCTTTGGCGGCCTGACACGCTGGCATGGTGTGCCGGTGATGCTGGGGGCTGTTCAAAGTGCGGGCTGGCCGGAAAATGTGAAGCTTGTTGTGATTGGAGACGGGCAGGAAACGCCGTCCATACAGGAGGCGTGTAAAGATACGGATCGTATCGTATTTCTTGGAAAACGACCTTATAAAGACGTCGCACCTTACGTTTCGAACGCACTGGCCGGGCTGGTGATCATTAATAATCCGGATCAGCGTTCCTCGACGGGCGTATTACCACTTAAGCTTTATGAGACGCTGGCCTGCGGGGTGCCCGCCATCGTGACCGATCTGCCGGGGCAGGCCGATCTAGTGCGGCGAGAAGCGTGCGGTCTTGTGATCCCGGTGGATGATCCGTCTGCGCTGGCAAGTGCCGTGACGCGTCTTTCCGTGTATCCGCAGGAGGCGGAGATGATGGGGAGGAACGGCCATGAGGCTGCCGTCAGGGATCATAGCTGGTTCGCCCGCGCGCAGCAGACTCTTGCGTTTATAAAATCGAATCTGCCTTAGCGTACGGATGTCGCAGCTTTTTTGTCTTGGAGAGGCTCTGCCTCCGGATTCAGGAATTCCACATGCAGATCGACTGTGTCATGGACGCCGATCGCATCAAAATGTTCATCCAGCCAGTCGTTCATGAGTGCGCGGCCCTTATCGCGCAGACCTGTCAGGAAGGGCCAGCTCGTATCGAATTTCGTGGCGACACCCAGATATTTCATCGCTTGGTCCGCGCGGATCGAATGGACCAGCACATTGGTAAAGCTATCCCTGTATTCCTCTTTGAGCATATCCTGATCAAGGAGCTTTTTGACAAAGGCGATCGCCCGTAGTTCTTTGAGCAGGGAGGAATTGAACGTCACCTCATTCACGCGGTTCATAATGTCATGCGCTGTTTTCGGGGTTTCATCGCGGTTGATCGGATTGATATGGAGGATCATAAGGTCGCGCGTATCCGTTTTGTAGAAAAGCGGGAAAAGCGCGGGGTTTCCCATATAGCCGCCATCCCAGTAATCTTCACCGTCAATCGTGACGGCCTTGAACAGGAAGGGTAGGGCGGCGGAGGCCATGGCGACATCCAGACTGATTTCCTTCGTATCGAAAACCCGGACTTTCCCGCTCTGGACGTGTGTCGCGCTGATAAAGAGCTTGATGCGATTGCATTCGCGCAGCACATCGAAATCGACGGTGCGGGAGAGGATATCCCTGAGCGGGTTGAAGTCAAAAGGGTTTGTCTGGTAAGGCGAAAAAACCCGCGTGGCCGAGTCAAAAATCAGATAGGGCAGAAAATCATCCGTTTTCCACGGCGTCATTTTTGTCCAGAGCGGGGAGCGTACCGGGTTGAACTGTTCTCCTGCCTGCGAGATGTTCCGCCAGAATTCATGGAGTGTTTCCCGTGCTCTTTCCCGCCCGCCCATATGCAGCCCGTAAGCCATGGCGCAGGCATTCATTGTTCCGGCGCTTGTGGCGCACACGCCATCGATGATAATCCGCTCATCTTCCAGAAGGCGCTCCAGCGCGCCCCATGCCAAGGCACCGTGCGCGCCGCCACCCTGAAGGGCAAGGTTGAGTTTTTTGAGTGGGGTCGATTTACCCATGATCTTGTTCTCTACGGTTCTTTGGTTTGGGGCACGCAGTGGGACGCAGAAAGAAACGCAGGATCGGGGTAGGGTGGGCTTCTTTTGGTTATATTTTCTGGTTTTTGCGGACCTGCTCGAAATAGGTATCTATACCGGAAAGGATGGCTTTGCCCAGCTTTTTCCTGTGCGTTGGGTTATTGAGCAGATCGGCCTCTCTGCGGTTGGACATGAAGCCCGTTTCGATCAGAACCGAAGGAATGTCCGGTGCTTTCAGGACGGCGAAACCGGCGCTGCGGTGCGGGGTGTCGAGCGTTTTCAAGCTGTGGGATTTGAAGGTGCCTACAAGGGTGTTGGCAAAGAATTTTGATTGGTTCATCGTATCGCGCATGGCCAGATCCAGCAGGATATTGGCGACATCCTTATCTTCGACACTGAGGTCGATCCCTGCGACAAGATCTGCACGGTTTTCGCGCGCGGCCAGTTTAGCCGTTTGCGCATCCGAAGCCTTTTCGGACAGGGTATAGATCGAAGCGCCGCTGACCTTGCCGTTTTCAAGGGAGTCCGCGTGAAGCGAGACAAAAAGGTCTGCGTTATGCTTGCGGGCAAATTTTACGCGGTCAGCCAGCTTAATGAATACATCCGTATCGCGTGTCATCTCGACACGGTAACGGCCCGTCGCCAGAAGCTGCTTTCTAAGCTCTTTGCCTAGAGCCAGCGTCACCGCGCGTTCATAAACCCCGTTCGCACCGGATGCGCCGGGATCGACGCCCCCATGGCCGGGATCGATAACGATCAACGGTTTGACAATAACGGATTGCGGTTTGGGCGGCGTCATAGCGCCCAAAGAGGCCTCACGATAGGGTGGTGGGGCTTGCGCTGTGGCAGCAGGCGGGGCGTACTCATCAGAGAGCATGCCAAAAATTTTGCCCTTGTTTCGTTCAAAAAGCGCTTCCGAAGCGGGGCCGAGATCGAGGACGAGCCTGCTCGCCTTGTTGCTCTGTGCGGGCAGGGTAAAAGCTGCATGAATATTAACGGGGTGGTCCACATCGAACACGATCCGTGAAATGCCGGGTTTGAGTAGACCGTGCCGGACCGCCGTAATATTGGGGTTGACGGGTTTTTCAATCGTACCGGCATTCCAGTTGAACGCAGGTAGATCAATAACGATTCTATAGGGCGAAGACAGGGTAAAAACGCGGAAATCCGCCATTTCATCCATATCCAGCACCATGCGGGTTTTCTCGCCGTGCGCGCCAAAACGCACGTCGCTAATGTCGAGCGCTAAAGCCTGCCCTGCATGGAAAAACGTCAGCAGTAAAAGCAATAGTAGCCCGGCAGGTCGTAAAAAGCGGTGGCGGAAAAAATGAAGTGGAGGCAATGGCGTTTATCCCGTCCTGAATTATTCGATACGCGAAAAGGCTCTTACGGCATGTGATGCCAAAAACCAATTTTACATTTATAGCATATGGAGGAGGGGCTCTGTAAAGAGTTCGCTCTATCTGGCGGAGCGTTATGCGCTTTCGGGATGACGGCTTGTCAGTGAGGGAGGGTGCGGTTTTCGCGCTTTGTTCACTTTATCATTGAGCATTCTATCAACAATGTGTATTGTGGGGCAGGTATTGTCTATTGCGGTTTTAGCGCTCTATTTGAACTGACAAGGTTTCGCGGACTGTAATAGCAAAATTTGTATAGACGTTTTAAGCGCGTTCTCGCGCCGCTTTTCCGCCGTATGGGCAGGAAAGGCAGGCGGCGGTGCGTGCGTATGGAGAATAAGATTATGACTAAAAAAATGTTGATTGACGCAACACACAGCGAGGAAACGCGGGTTGCGGTTATGGATGGCGACCGTCTTGAGGAATTCGATTATGAAAGTAAATTCCGTAAACCTCTGAAGGGCAGCATCTTTCTGGCGAAAGTGACGCGGGTTGAGCCATCCTTGCAGGCGGCCTTCGTGAATTTTGGTGGAAACCGGCACGGCTTTCTTCCTTTCTCTGAAATTCATCCTGATTATTTCCGGATTCCTATATCTGACCGTGAAGCGCTGATTGCCGAGCAGGAAGCGGCCTTACAGGCGCATGACGAGGAAGAGCAAGAGCAGGAAGCCGCCCAGGGCGTATTGGACGATCATGAAGATGCGGACGGATCTGTGTCGGATGTCGAGGAACTTGTGGTGGAGGATCTTCCTGAAGGAGATGAGCCGCTTGACGGGGAGAGCGACGATAGCGACGCTGACGCTGTGGGTGTTGAAGAGGATCAAGAGCAGGACTCTGAAAAAGAGAGTGATGGCGGTGAAGAAACGGATGCCGACGCTGATTCGGAATCCGGGCAGCGGCGCAGACGTTATCCGCGTAGGAATGGACGCGGCGGGCGTTATCGCGGTGGCCGTATGGCCCAGCGTTCTCGCCGTCAGGAAGTCTATGACGAGGAGCAGGATGACGAACAGCGCTTCCGTTTTAATTTGCGCCGGAAATATAAAATTCAGGAAGTGATCAAGCGCGGCCAGATTATGCTCGTGCAGGTTTCCAAGGAAGAGCGCGGAAATAAAGGCGCGGCTGTCAGTTCGTACTTGTCCTTGCCGGGCCGCTATTGCGTGCTTATGCCTAACAGCCCGCGCGCGGGCGGCGTAAGCCGGAAAATCGCAAGTAGCGCGGATCGCGCCAGAATGCGTGAAATTATGAAGGATCTTGAGGTGCCCAAGGGCATGTCTGTGATCCTGCGCACGGCCGGGGTTACCCGGACAAAAACTGAGATCAAGCGGGATCTCGATTATCTGATGCGCCTGTGGGACAGCATTCGCGAATTAACGCTGGAATCGACGGCGCCCGCGATGGTTTATGAGGAAGCAGACTTGATCAAGCGTGCCGTTCGGGACCTGTATACGCGGGATATTGAAGAGATTCATGTCGAGGGCGATGACGGGTTCAAAAATGCGAAAAGCTTCATGAAAATGATGATCCCTTCGCATGTGAAACGCGTTCATCACTATAAAGACAATGAAACCTCTCTGTTCCAGCGTTACCGCGCAGAAGAGCAAATCAGCGAGATCGGTGAAACATCCGTGACGTTGAAATCAGGCGGGTATCTTGTGATCAACCCGACGGAAGCGTTGATTTCTATCGACGTGAACTCCGGGAAAGCGACGAAAGAGCGCCATATTGAGGAAACGGCGCTTAAAACCAACCTGGAGGCGGCAGAAGAAGTCGCGCGCCAGCTCCGTTTGCGTGATCTGGGCGGTCTGGTCGTTGTCGATTTTATCGATATGGAGGATCGCCGCAACAATGCTAAAGTCGAGCGCAGAATGCGGGACTCGCTGGCTAATGATCGGGCGCGGATACAGGTCGGGCGTATTTCGGCTTTCGGTTTGATGGAAATGTCCCGTCAGCGCTTGAATCCCAGCCTGACGGAATCGCAGTTCGAGGTGTGTTCTTCTTGTCAGGGAACGGGGCGGACCCGGACCGCGGATGCGGCCTCCATCATGGTGTTGCGCGCGATTGAGAATGAAGGGGCCAAGGCCCGCGCCGCGCAAATCATTGTCCATGTGACGAATGATGTCGCTTTGTACATTCTGAACCATAAGCGTAAAAATCTGATCTCAATCGAAGAGCGTTACGGGTTTGAAATCCTGATGCGGGTGGATGATACGCTCGGCGTCGCACTGTTCCGGATCGAGGTTTCGAGGCCTGTGGCGAAAGATGATGCGGAAGGTGACGAAGGCGAAAACGCAAACGCAAACGCAAATGCTGCTCCGAAAAATGAAGCGACTGACAGCCGGAACTCTCGCGAATCCGATGAGCGCGGGAGAGGTGGCCGTAGGCGCGGTCGCAGGGGCGGTCGCAGGCGTGGCCAGAATAATGAAGACAATAATATGCGTCAGGATTCGGATGAAGAGGTTGCGGACTCCTCCTCCCCGGAGATAGATCATAAGAATGAGCCGTCTCAGGCAGAGGATGGTGTGCCGAAGGAAGGGCGCTCTTCCGGTGGCCGTGGCCGTAAACCGGCGCGCTCTAAAGCGGGTGAAGGTGAGGTTGCTGAGGGCGTTGTAAAGGAAAACGGGCAAGAGGAATCTCAGCCTGAAGAGAAAAAGCCAACTTCTCGGGGGCGGAAACCGGCCTCAAAACCCGCTAAAAAGGCGGAAGAGGCCAAAACGGAAGACTCAAAAGATAAGAACGAGGCTCCTGATTCAAAAGAGGCAGCACCTGAGGACAAGCCGGTGAAAAAGCCGGCGCGTGGCCGCAAAGCGAGCGTTTCAAACGACGATAAGCCTGCGAAGGAGAAAGCCGCAAGCGCTGCCGAAACCGTGAACGAGCCGCCGAAGGAAAAGAAAAAAGGCTGGTGGAGCCGCTAGGGTCAAAACTCATAGCTTTTATACAATTCTGTTCAAAAATAACGGAAAATTACTTTTTTGGCTTCAAAGTCCGCTGTCACAGCCATTTTTTGCTGATTTTCTTGCATATACACCGCGATTCGGTGTATATAAGAGTTATGGTTAAGAATCTCGCCAAGAAAGCGATGACGACGAAAGGGCAAAAAGCCTGCTACGTCATCGACCACCTTGTGGAGGCTCTGGGAAATGAGCCGTCCTCCTCCTTGCGCCGTGCCATGATTCTCGTGGATATTGATCAACACCCCGGCACAACGCAGGTCGGTATTATGGAGCGGCTGCACATCCACAAATCCGCCGTGAACCGCGAGATTGAGTGGCTGTTCAATTACGGCTGCATCAAGATGTCCGATAGCGAAAGGGATGGCCGCGTTAAAAAGATCGAGGTTTACGGCTATGCCAAGACCGCGTTGGACGCTGCGATGGATTATTTCGAAGGCAATCACCGGAATATGCAGTTATTTTTGGAAGAGTTTTCAAGGTTTTTGAAACAGGAAAAACCCACACTTAGAGACGCAAAAATCATAGCCTCTCTCTATGAAATGAAAGATGCACCCAAGCAAGCCGTAATCGATAAGCTTTACAGGGGCCCCTCCTCAACCGACAACAGGGCTTTTAACAAACTTATCGAGGAAGGAGTGATTGAAGATGCCTAGGATCGCAAACCTCCGTGGAGCGGACGCTCTTTTCGGTATGATCAAGGGAGAAGATGTCGCTCCGACGCGGACCCTTCACCTATCCCGCCTGTTTAGGGACAACGTAACGCCCTCAACAGGGACCAGACTCCTTGAGAACACCTTCAACTTCAGCTAGGCTCTGCCCTATCTAAAGACTTCGGCCTGTTTGCCTGCCTATCCGACGATTTCTTCATCCTTGAAGAAATAAGCGATCTCGGTCGCCGCATTTTCAAGGCTGTCGGAACCATGCACGGAGTTTTCACCGATATTCAAAGCATATTCTTTACGGATCGTGCCGGGAACTGCCTCTTCCGGGTTTGTGGCACCCATCACTTCGCGGTTTTTCGCCACAGCGTCTTCACCTTCAAGGACCTGTACAACAACCGGTGCCGAGCTCATGAACTCGGTCAACTCTCCGAAGAAAGGGCGTTCTTTATGAACGGCGTAAAATCCTTCGGCCTGTGCGCGGGTCATATGAATACGTTTTTGGGCAACAATCCGCAAGCCTGCGGCTTCCAGCTTTGCATTGACTGCTCCGGTCAGATTCCGGTGTGTCGCATCGGGCTTAATAATGGAGAAAGTGCGCTCTATGGCCATAGCTTGCAATCCCTTTTCAAATAAAGGTGTTTAAACGAATGAGCGCCTTGTATACAAAGCTGCCATCCCTTATGCAAGGCAAAAATGATGTCTTTGGGTATGTAGGCCCCGCAGGGAAAAGCACCGCAAGAACCGGTATTAATATCCGTCAACCCAGGTTTGAACTGCGTTAAGAGACTCCTCGTAACAGGAGCGCAGCTTCCCGATATCACCGGCCATTGACGTGATCTCACCCCCGCTCTTTGTTGCCCGCTCGATCCGCGCGCCCAGATCGCTTAAGACAGACAGGCCGAAATTCGCAGCCATCCCTTTAAGCTCGTGCGCATGCGCATGCAAGGCGTCTTTGTTGCCGGATTCTGCTGCTTTTTCTATATCCGTTACGATATCGGATGCCTTCGCCCAAAACCCTTCCATAAGCTCTTCCAGCGCTTCCTTACCCAGCGTATCGAGCAGCCCGCTTAGCATTCCACGGTCGAATAATGCGGTGGGGGTTTCGTCCGCGGTTTGCTCCGACTTTGCAAACATGTTTGCAGCCTCTTCGAAGGAGTCGAAATCATCATTATCGTCAATATCTTCATTCTCTATCACTGCCGCGGCTTTCTGAAGATATGGAGCTTCTTGCTCGTTCTGGAGTATGTCTTCATCACCATCGTCAACCGGTTCCCCATGCCTGCCTTCTGCGGTTTCAGCCGTGGAGGAAAGCGCGGGAATCGCCTCTTCCAGAATGACCGGGTGGTCCAGTTCACCCTTATGGATTTTCCAGAGAATCTCATCGAGCTTTTCCGGGTCTATCGGTTTGGCCAGAAACCCGTTCATATTTGCGGCGTAGCAACGCTGAACATCCTCTTCACTGACATTTCCGGTAAGCGCGATCACCGGGGTCGAGGCGATCTTTTTGTCAGGGGTCATTCTCAAGGTTTTGGTTGTCTCCAGACCGCTCATCCCCGACAGGTTAAGATCGCTTAAAATCACATCAAAAACCTTGTGACGGCAAATATTCAGGCCGCTTTCACCACTATCCGTCAATGTCACGTTATGACGTCCCTTGGTCAAAAATCCGAGCAGAACCTTCCTGTTCATCTCATTATCTTCAATCACCAGAATATTCAGCGGCGGAACATTCTGCTTTTCACCGGAGGCGGCTTTGCTTGCCTCCTCTTCCGTAATTTCTTCGTTGCGGCCTATCTCTAAAGGCAGCTTAAAGAAAAAGGTGCTGCCTTCCCCTTCCTTGCTTTTGACCTCGATCCGGCTCCCCATCACTTCCAGCAGGCGGCGACAGATCGTCAGCCCCAGCCCTGTGCCGCCATATTTGCGGGCCGTGCTCTTATCCGCCTGGGCAAAGGGCTTAAACAAACGGCTTTGCACCTCTTCCGACATCCCGATTCCGCTATCTTTCACAGCAAAATAAATCTCATAATCGCCCTTAACGCCCTTGGGTTTTTCAACAAGCAAAGTCGCACGGATAATAACTTTAACCTCGCCGCCTCTCTCGGTAAATTTGATGGCATTCCCTACGAGGTTTAGAAGAACCTGTCTCAATCTTGTTGGGTCGCCTTCGAAAATTTTGGGGAAATTGTCGGCGATATCCATCTTGAGGGTGACACCTTTTTCCGCCGCATGGCCGGACATGAGCGTAACAACACCCTGCACAAGGCGCGGCAGGTTGAAATCGATATATTCCAGCTCCATCTTGCCGCTTTCGATTTTCTCAAAATCAAGAATATCGTTCAAAAGCGCCATCATCGTTTCCCCCGACTTCTGGATGGCTGTGGCGTATTCATGTTGCTGCTTTGTCATTTTCGTATCAAGCAAAAGCCGGATCATGCCCAATATACCCGTCATGGGCGTACGGATTTCGTGGCTGACGACAGCCAGAAAAGCGGATTTCGCGCGATTGGCCTCGTCTGCCATATCCTTGGCCTGACGCATCTCTTCCGTCCGCTGCATCTCCCGCTCGCGCAGCTCCGCCATAAGCTCCCGTTCGCGTTCGATCACCCGTAGCAAACGGGCCTGATCCGCAGATTCCTTGGATTGTTTCAAACGCTCAAGCGATTGCGCCACTCTGTCTTCACGCGCCCTCGTATAGTGATCCGCCTCTTCGGAGGTTCGAACCTCTCCGATGGCACCGGCCATAAAAAGGACCGCCTGCGGCACAAGAGCCAGCCAATAAGCGTTCATCGTCAACAGATTGGCCGGGAGCCACCCGGCCACAGAAGCCGCCATAACGATCACGCCTGCGAAGACCACTCCCCAGCCCGCACCATACAATAAGGCGTCTCGCCGGCCACCCCGCGCATAAAGCATGGATAGACCGGCAAGTCCGGCTGGAATTATCAGGAAAGGCAAAAGATATAAAAAAGCGGATAGCACAGGCACAGCCTCAAACGCAAAACCGGATAGCACGCCCGGTAAAACCGCCCCGCCCAGAGTAAAAAGCAAAATATTCCCGGCTCTGTCCTCTGCCTTTATGCCCAAAAAGACAGAGGCCGACCACAGGCCCGCCAAGAAAAATCCAGCCTGCAACGCGACTATGATCTGCTTGATCCAAAAAATATCCGTCAGGAAAAAGCGGCTTAACATAAACAAAAACGCCAAATTGAACAGATAATAAGCTGAAAAAACGATATAAGCGGGACGGCCTTTAATCAAAGACACCGCCAGAAAAAACGCAGCGGCACCGGTCAGAAGAAAAAACTGAAGTACAGCGAAAGGTCCGCCCCCGGAAGCGTGCAGTGCCATATAGTGTCCATATGTCATCAGAACCGGAGCAATTGTCCCGGGGAAGCTGCGCTCCGGCACAAGGGAAACAATAAAAAGATCCGTCGCATTCGGACGAATTCTGACCGGAACGGCTAGATTTTGTGAAAAACCGGGAGACAAAGTTGCTGCCTCCCTCCCTTCGCTTTTGGGTGCGGGCCGCTCCGGCCTGGCAAAAGCCTGTCCGGTCGTATAATTATAGACGCTGATTTCACGGGCCAGCGCATAGCGGCCACCCGAAACACTCCCAAAATGCAACACCCAGTTTTCATTACCGGAATTGTTCGTAACGGCAAAAACAAGCCAGACAGGCGAAAAATCCGGCCCCAGCGCAATCACATCCTCTTTCGAGCGTTCCCCAAGGAGGTTATGCTCATGGCGTTGCGCAACCATCTTATAGGTCAGCGCATTATCAGGGTCTTCGGTCAGATAGATCTGTCGGCCTATGGAAAGGCTTTCGACGCTCCGCTCCAGAACAACTTTTTCAGTTCGGGCACTCTGGGCCCCTGCATCAGGGGAGGCGCCCATCCAAAGAAAAAGGAAAAGAGCCGCACTTATAAAATACAGGAAAAAAAAAGCAAAAAGGGCCGGAGCGTTGCGCGTTACCCCCAGCCCCGCTATGACAGAACGGCGTTGCGAGGCCTTCAGACGAAAAGCCATGCAAGCAGGACCAAAACCGCAACACTGGCAATAATGCTCCATTTGATAAGCTTTGTGAAAGAGCCCCACATGCCCTCCGCACGCGCCAGCTCTTTTGGGTCGATCTCAACAGGGGAATGATTAGCCATACTGGATACCTCTTTTATGTTCTAATACACGCAGTAGACTGAAAAACAGAGCGAATATCAAGAGGTCTCACGTTGTTTTTCCGCGATCATTCGCACCGCTTCCGGATAGGCTTTATGCTCCTGCGCGATCACACGCTCCGCCAGCGTTTCTACAGTATCACCCGGCAGAACAGGCACTGTTTTTTGGAGAATAACCGGCCCTTGATCGACTTCGGGAATCACGTAATGGATTGTCGCCCCGCTCTGCGTATCGCCGGAATCGAGCACGGCGCGGTGAACATGCTCCCCGAACATGCCCGGCCCGCCATGGCGGGGCAGCAGCGAAGGGTGCGTGTTGATCACCTGCTCCGCCCATTGTGAAAGGAAATCCGCCGTCAGAATGCGCATAAAACCGGCCAGACAGATCAAATCAATCCCGCGCCCTTCCAGAGCCTTGGCGATAGCCTGCTCAAACGCCGCCCGTGTTGGAAATGTTTTGTGATCGACGAGCGCTGTTTCTATACCGGCGCGTTTCGCGCGCTTCACCCCAAAAACCCCTGGGCGGTTCGAAAGGACAAGCGCAATTCGGGCAGGAAAATCAGGCGCCGCGCACGCATCAATAAGCGCCTGAAGATTGCTGCCGTTTCCAGAAATAAAGACCGCGAGCTGAAGTTTGCCTTCTTTCATAAAAAACGCCATCCCCCTTTACCTTCAAGATCCGTCTTTAAGATCGCCTCTTAGGACCAGGCATTCTCAAGATTTTGCAGGATAATTGAGCGATCCGGTTCGGATCGTTTCGTTATTTCCCCAATCTCAAATACGGCTTCTCCAGAAGCTTCCAGCGATTTTTTCAACGCGTCTTTATCATCTGGCGAACACACAACAACAAGGCCTAGCCCGCAATTGAGCGTCCAGGCCATATCCGTCGTGCTGACACGCCCAAGAGCCGCAAGCCAGCGGAAAATCGTGGGCAGCGCCCAGCTTCCGGCATCAATATCAGCTGTGACGTTTTCAGGCAGGATACGCGGAATATTCTCATATAATCCGCCGCCCGTAATATGGGCCATCCCCTTGATCGCGGGCCGCCCTTCGTTATCTCTGATCTTAAGCGCCTTTAGCACAGATTTCACGTAAATCCGCGTCGGCATCAAGAGCAACTCGCCGAGCGACAAATTCTTTTCAAACTCAACATGTGTATCGTAATCATAGCCTTGCGTGGTTTTGATCAACTTACGCACGAGTGAAAACCCATTCGAATGCAGACCGTTTGAAGAGAGACCGAGAATCACGTCACCTTCAGCGATCCGTTCACCGGTGATCATATCCCCACGTTCGACAGCCCCAACAGTAAAACCGGCCAGATCGTAGTCACCCGGCGCATACATGCCGGGCATCTCCGCCGTTTCTCCGCCGATCAGCGCGCACCCAGCCTGCTGACACCCTTCGGCGACACTTGCGATCACCGCCTCAGCCACGGAAGGCACAAGCTTCCCGGTTGCAAAATAATCAAGGAAAAAGAGTGGTTCCGCCCCTTGCACGACGACATCATTCACGCACATTGCTACGGCATCGATCCCGATCGTGTCATGCCTGTCCAGCTCAATCGCGATTTTAAGCTTTGTCCCGACGCCATCCGTGCCCGAAACAAGAACCGGATCGCGATATCCCGTCTCTTTCAGATCAAACAGCGCACCGAATCCACCAATACCGCTCATTACGCCAGAGCGCGTCGTTTTCTTGATATGCGGTTTAATCCGGTTCACAAGCTCTGCCGCCGCATCGATATCGACACCAGCCTGTTTATACGCACTTTCAGTCATAACAGCTCTTTTGTGTTTTGCATCTTCATCCCAAGGCCGCTATAACGGTCATGTTTATCATTGATCCGGGGGCGCCCCATGGCCATACTCTATAAGCTTTTTAATGCCTTTCGTACAGCCCTTTACGGATGTTTTTTCTATCTGTGCGCAATCGGCATGGCAGGCACGGCTTTTGCCTCCGGCCCACTCTTTACGGTTGAGAATGTGCGCGTGGACGTCACAGCCGCGAACGCGATCGAAGCCCGCGAAAAAGCCTTTGAAGAAGCCCAGATCAAAGCCTTTGAAGAGCTATCCCGGCGCATGACTGCAAACGACATGCAGACTGACGGGCAAGCGCCCGATCCGCTGACCATCTCAACCCTGATTCAGGATTTCGAGGTCACAGCAGAAAAGCTCTCTTCCGTGCGATATATAGGAACCTATACGTTTCGTTTTAAAGATAGCGCGGTCCGAAATTACTTTGCAGGCCGCGGTATGGCTTACACCGATGTCGGCAGCCGCCCGCTTCTGGTCCTGCCCTTTTACCAACACCCGGATGGCCGCCCGACCTTGTGGTCCTCGGACAATATCTGGATGCAGGGCTGGAGCACACTCCACGATCTGGATGGGCTTGTCCCGCTCGTTGTACCGCTTGGCGACCTTGCCGACATACGCGATATTGGCGATGACGACGCCCTAACCTATCGGGAGAACAAGCTTCTTAACATGCTGGGCCGCTATGGCGCGAGCGAGGCTGTGATTGTGATCGCCGTCCCCGATCAGGCTTTGGCCGAATCTTCAAAAGCGCCCGACAGCCCCGCACAAGGGCGGCTAAACATCCATATCTACCGGACAGACCGGGCCGGGCCGGAGCTTGTCCTCCAGATGGAAGAACGCGCCCGGACCGGGCAAAGCGCTCTGGAGTTCTATGAGCAAGCAGCCAAAAGAATCCAGCGCGCCTTACAAAAAGACTGGAAAGCTAAAACACTCGTAAACGCCGTGGAGGGAAAAAGCGTAGTCCGGGCACGAATCCGCTTCGATTCGCTGGAGGAGTGGGCCTCGACGCAGCGCATTCTTGAGCGGACGGACGGGATCGATACGATATCCCTTTTATCCCTCTCCCCGCGAACGGCTTATGTGGATATAGCATTTCAGGGGCCGCAAAGTCGCCTGAGGCTGGCCTTGAAACAGGCGGGCATTACGCTGAGCACAGGAACCGGGATTACTGATGCCTCCACGATTCCGGTTTACGACCTTTCCTTGAACCGCTTTCAGCCTCGTTACTAAATGGAACGCACCATGAGCGCACGGCATCACCTCTTATTCTGGCTCTCTGCTTTTGCGGCTCTCCTGCTTTTTATCACACTGTTTGCCGATATCCTGCTGCCCTTTGCGCTGGGCATCGCAGTTGCTTACCTGCTGAACCCGCTCGTCAACGCACTCAGCAGGCTGCGCCTGTCGCGGCGTTTTTCGGCTCTGCTGATTTTAACCATCTTTTTCAGCGCGGTTCTCGCCTTCCTCGCTGTCCTGACTCCTCTCCTTTATAAACAAGCGCTGGAACTGGCCGGAGCTATTCCCTCTTACGTTGAATCCGCATGGGCACTGGCCGAACCATTCTCAAAGAAAGCGCTAGCCGCGCTGGGGCAGGAAAATGGCACGGATGTCAAAGATCTCCTCAGCGCGCACAGCCAGACTGTTCTGGACATGGCCAACCGGCTGCTGCAAGGTCTGGGCAACGGCGGACAGGCCGCATTGAATTTGATCTCCGTGATTATTTTCATGCCGGTCGTCGCCTATTTCATGATGAAGGAATGGCCGTCCATGACAGGCTGGGTCAAAGACCTTCTTCCGCGGGAGCATAAAATGGTTATTCTGGATCTTCTCAAACAAATCGACCGGAAGCTGTCCGGTTTCGTCCGCGGACAAATCAGCGTTGCAGTGTTACTGGGTGCGCTCTACGCGATTGCCCTATCCCTGATTGGTCTGAAATACGGTTTTCTGATCGGGCTAGGTGCCGGCTTACTCTCCGTTATCCCGATGGTCGGCTCCTTCATAGGGCTGGTTGTCAGCCTTGGTGTTGCCTGCTTTCAATGGATACCGGACGGGCAATGGGCACTGATCGGCGGCGTGGCTGCTATTTTCATCGCCGGGCAGCTCATTGAGGGCAATATCCTCACCCCCAAACTGGTTGGTGAAAGCGTCGGGCTGCATCCGCTCTGGGTTTTTTTCGCGCTGCTGGCGGGGGGAAGCCTGTTCGGAATTATCGGCATGTTGCTGGCCGTGCCTGTTGCCGCCGTGGCCAGCGTCCTGATCGCCTTCGGCCTGTCCCGCTATAAGGACAGCACTTTTTATCACGGGAAAAACAAGAAACCCGCCGCCAAAACACAAGACGATCAAAAGGGCTAGGGGGTGTAGTCACGCGCTATGTTCAATTCTGTTTGTTTTTCAGGCAAAAGGATCAAGTTTTTGATCCGCAGGACATGCCAACGCATATTCAAGGAACAAAAATGATGATAATTTTATCTGAAAAACAAACCCGGAGGGCGCGGCAAATTTTTGTGCCTGTTTGCTCAAACCGCTTGGACGTAGCGATGACTATGCCCTGCGCGGTTTTTACAAACATTCATCTAAAAATTTGCGCGCGCAGAAGCAGGACATAACGCGTGACCACCCCCCCTAAGATGCAGGCCGTAGAGCAAATTCCACTGGATCTTGCAGGACGCACGGCACATGGTCGGGAAGACTTCCTGATCGGCCCCGGCAATAAGAGCGCCGTAGACTGGATAGACCGCTGGCCGGACTGGCCTGCCCCGTTCCTGATCCTCAGCGGCCCTGCTGCCAGCGGCAAAACTCATCTGGCCGCCGTCTGGGAAGAGCAAACCGGCGCGATGCCGATCCGCCCGGACAGACTTCTTTCAGATACTGCCGAGCATATCGCGCACGCCGGACAGCACCTCGTTCTGGACGGGGTCGATCCGTGGCTGGGTGAGCGCACGGCAGAAACCGCGCTGTTTCACCTCTACAATATCCTGAAGGAAGAAAAGCGTACCGCGCTCGTTACAATGCGGATGAACCCGTCCGCCGCCGCCTTTGAAATCGCCGATCTGGCCTCCCGCATGCGGGCCGCACCCTTGGCTGCAATTGCACCGCCGGATGATACGCTGCTCGCCTCCGTCCTGATCAAGCTGTTCAGCGACCGTCAGCTTGCCGTCAGCAACGATGCTATCCGCTACACCCTGCCGCGTATGGAACGCTCCTTCGCCGCCGCCCGCGATATCGTCATACGTGCGGACCGGTTGGCCCTTGCCCAAAAACGCGGGATTTCTGTGCCGCTTATGCGTGACGTTCTGGCCGCCATGCAAACTGAGCCATTATAGGCGGTGTCAATTTTATAGCCAAGCTCATATAAATTGATTCGAAAGATCGTCATTGCGAGGCGGTAGAGCCGACGAAGCAATGACGATTTGGTTTTAAACGTACCCGACTTCGTGCATTTTCACCGCCGTATCCAACATCCGGCAGGCGAAAGCCCACTCATTGTCGTACCAAGCCATAACACGCACGAAACGCTTGTCGATGACAGCTGTCCCGTTGAGGTTAAAAATGCAGGAATGCGGATCATGGTTGAAATCAATGGAAACACACGGATCGTCATAGCAGGACAGCACGCCCTTGAGCGCGCCATTTGCGTAGGAGCGCATGGCAGCATTGATTTCCTCGACACTCGTATCTTTTGTTGCTGTGAATTTGAAATCGACCAAAGAAACATTCGGAGTCGGGACACGGATCGCAACGCCGTCCAGCTTTCCGTCCAGCTCCGGCAACACCTTCCCGACCGCCTTGGCCGCGCCGGTCGAGGTCGGGATCATGCTCATCGCCGCAGCGCGCGCGCGGTATGGGTCCTTGTGCGAGGAGTCGACGAGATTCTGGTCCCCCGTATAGGCGTGGATCGTCGTCATAAAGCCATGATCGATCCCGATTTCTTGGTTGAGCACATAAGCCATGGGAGACAGGCAGTTCGTCGTGCAGGAAGCGTTTGAAACGATTGTGTGACCGGCTTCGATTTTGTCGCTGTTCACGCCGTAAACGACCGTCAGATCCTCATCTGATCCGGGCGCAGAAATCAGGACCTTCTTCGCGCCGGCATTCAGGTGCAGCGTTGCGCCCTCGCGGTCTTTGAAACGGCCCGTGCATTCGAGCAGGATATCGACATGCTCTTCACCCCATTTCAGATTTTTCGGGTCACGGTCCCGGAAACGGCGGATGCGTTTACCGCCGATAATAATGGCGTCGTCACCGTCCCGCTCGACGGTAAAGGGTGCGCGGCCATGGATCGAATCATATTTCAGGAGTGGAAAGAAATTGCCGCCGGGATCGTTAATCCCGACCAGTTCGACATCCTTGCGGTTCATTTCAAAGATCGCCCGCGCCGCGAGCCGCCCAATTCTGCCAAATCCGTTAATCGCAACCCGTGCTACCATGAAAATCGTCCGTCCTTTGCTCTAGTGTCGTGCGCTTACATTTAAAATATACGCATGTAGATAGACATGTAGATAGAGAAGGGGCGGGCAGGTTTCAAGCAAAATGAGTCCTAAATTCTAGGGCTTTTCGCCATCCATTCCCGCGATATAAGCTTTCACGCGTTCAAACTCGGCGGTGATCAACTCTGGAAGCTCCGGGTCGGCGCTACTTTTTTCGGCCTCGTCCTGAAGCCGCCGTGCAAGCGCGCCCAGAGTGTTACAGCACGCCGAGAGCGCAGCCCCTTTCAGACTATGCGCGGCCTCCGCGAGCGCATGCATGTCGCCAGCCTCATATTGCACACTGATCGTTTTAACCAGCGGTGCGCACATCTCCACGAACAGGTGCAACATCTCGAGCGCTCCGGCGTCGAAAGCACCCATCTGCTCCGCGATACAGGCTCTATCCACGGGTGCGTCTTCGGCGGCAGCGATAACCGCACCTTTTGCATTTTTCTGAAGATCTGCCGCCCCGTCATCCGCGACCAGTCCCCAGCGAATCAGCAGCCGTTTGAATTGCCCGAGCGAAACAGGTTTGAGCAAGCATTCGTCGAATCCGTAGCGCATATAGGTCTCCCGCTGCGCCATTTGCACGTCCGCCGTCAGCGCGATAACCGGGAAGTGTGTGCCGCTCTTTTGTTCGCGTGCACGGATAGCATCAACTAGCGCATAACCGTCCGTTTCAGGCATATGGAGATCGGTGATCAGAATGCCGTATTTCCCGGTTGCGAGTGCCTTGAGCGCTTCGTTCCCGTTGCAAACAAAGTCGGCCTCAACGCCGGTTTTTTCTAACTGGCGGGCGAGGACATCCCGCACACTGTCCGTATCTTCGGCGATCAGGAGCCTTTTGGGTCCATCTTCCGCGATATGAACGGATTTGGAGGCTGCATCTCTCACAGCCTCGCCCAGCCCTATCCGGCTGGCCGGCTTCGTGAGATAGGTCACGCCAAGTGCACGCAGGGAGTGCGACAGCCCCGCATCCTCCCGCACCGTATACATGATCAGCCCCATGCCGGGGCGCAGCGCCATGATCTCCTTAATCAGGTCGAGCCCCAGCCCATCCGGCAATCCCTGATCAATGACGCCGACATCAAAGGGGCGCCGCCGCACAAGGGCAAGCCCTTCCGCATAGGTCGCGCAGCTTTCCACGCTTGCGCCCATGGACCGTAAGGAATTCACAATTTCCTTTGCGCCTTGCGGATGATCCTCAACGGACAGAACGGAGATTCCATCCAAAGAGGGCAGCTCGATCGTCGTTGCATCGGTGGCAACCTCGCGCGTGGGAATTTCGAACCAGAAGGTTGAGCCTTTCCCTTCAACGCTCTCCACGCCGATTTGTCCTCCCATCAGTTCCACCAGCTTTTTTGAGATGGAAAGGCCCAGCCCCGTCCCGCCATATTTGCGGGAGGTGGAGCTATCGGCTTGCGTGAAGGGCTTGAACAGAGCCGCGGCAATCTCCGGCTTCATGCCGATGCCGGTATCGATAATCTCAAACCGCAAAGCTACGCCATCTTCGGGGGGCGTAATTGCCTGCACATTCATACTGACATGAACGGTGACGGACCCGGCTTTCGTGAATTTAAGCGCGTTGCCGCACAAAATCATAATGATCTGGCGCAGCCGTTTCGGATCACCGACAACCACGAAAGGCACGCCCTCTTCAATGTCGTCGATCAGCTTAATATTGACGCCGTGCACCTTGACGGCCAAAGCCTCCAGCAGGCCGCGTACCAGCAGCCGCACCGGAACCTCGAACACGTCCAGTTCCATCCGGTCGGCATCCATCTTCGCAAAATCGAGAATATCATCCAGAATTTCGAGCAGCCCCGCTGCGGCATCTTGCGCGGTTGAAACCATGCCCTCGATCTTTCCGCCAGGCTTTTCATCCGCGATCAGCTCTAAAAGCCCGTAAATCGTCTGCATCGGCGTGCGGATCTCGTGGCTCATCGTGGCCAGAAAATTCGACTTCATCTGCGCCAGCGCATCGGCCTCTTCGACCTTCTTTTCGAGTTCCGCGCGGGTTAAGGCCTGTTTATCTGTCATGAGCTATTTAAAGCATAAAGCAGGGTGCTTTTAAAGCGGCCTTCATGCTAATAATAGTGCATATGGTAAACCCCTATAAAAATAGGTTCCCATATTTTTTTGTCTTGAAAGCAATAGAGGGGTGCTATCCGTATCCCTACCATACCTTTATCTTGGTGTTTCGCAAGGACTTCTCTTTCAATCACGTCGCGCGGGGGTATAGGGCCACATATTTTGAGGTCGGATTCAGACACTTTAAATTTGGTGTCAGACAAAATAGAGTGCTCAGGATCAAAATTTGTACTGCAACCCTGCCATTCATCTTTCATGCAATAAAGCTTGCCGGGGCAATATTCCTCCGTAGCTTCGAGCAAGGCACGGGGGGGAAAGCCGCAGCGTATAATATCGTTATAGGCATAATGTTTTGTGATTGTCACGAAGGCGACCAGACTTACAAGAAGGCAAAGATTTAAAGCCACCAGCATGCCTCTTATCATTTTTTTCTCTTTTACTTCTCTCATTATGCCCCTTGGAGTCTGTTATCTCCTTTTCTTCGTATTATAGCTTGATTTTCGGTTAAATAAAAATTATGAAAACATAAATGGTTCGCCCAGACCAAAATAATTCAAGCGTTGTTAGAGACGGACACAGACACAGATTTTTCAATTGCGTGTTTATAGCGTTTTATGGTTATATGCGGGGCTTATCAAATGGATAGTGCTTGGCGGAAGGATGAGCGGTATGCTCTATGATTGGATGAACAAGGATAATAAAAAGCCAGAACAGCCTAATTCCGGCGGGATGATTTGGGGATGGATGGACAAGCCCTCCAATTCCAGCCAGGAGATGTCGACTCAAACGTTACCTCCTCGCCATGACGTTTTTAACCCTGATATGAAATAAGGCTAGCACTATGGGCTATAAAATCGCGGTTGTCGGCGCGACAGGCAATGTCGGCCATGAAATCCTGAAAATCCTCGACGAGCGGAACTTTCCGGCGGACGATGTGATCGCGCTGGCCTCCAGCCGTTCGGTCGGCAGGGAAGTCTCTTACGGTGACCAAAACCTGAAAGTGCAGGATCTGGCCACGTTCGATTTTAAAGGTATCGATATCGTCCTGTCTTCACCGGGCGCAAAAGTCTCGGCCGAATATTCGCCCAAAGCCGCGAAAGCAGGGGCTGTCGTCATCGACAATACGAGCTATTGGCGGATGGACCCGGATGTACCGCTGATCGTTCCGGAGGTCAATCCGCAGGCCCTTGCCGATCATAACCGCAAGAACATCATTGCGAACCCGAATTGTTCGACGATCCAGATGGTCGTCGCGCTGAAGCCCTTGCATGATGCGGCTAAAATCCGGCGCGTCGTTGTCAGCACGTACCAATCGGTTTCAGGCTCCGGCAAGGCGGCGATGGATGAGCTGTTTAACCAGACGAAAGGCGTTTATATGAACGAAACGCCCGTGCCGTCCGTTTACCCAAAACAGATTTCCTTTAATGCCATACCGCAGATCGATGTCTTCATGGATGACGGTATGACAAAAGAAGAGTGGAAGATGGTCGTTGAGACGAAAAAGATTCTTGACCCGTCTATTAAGGTCTGCGCCTCATGCGTCCGTATTCCTGTTTTTATCGGCCATGCCGAAATGGTCAATGTCGAGCTGGAAAATGAGCTCAGCGCTGCGCAGGCCAGAGAGCTGTTTCGCACGGCGCAGGGCATAACGCTGGTCGATCTGGAACATGAAGATACGGAATACGCGACACCTGCGGAGATTCAGGGTGAAGACGATGTATTCGTCTCCCGCGTCCGCGAGGATATCAGTGTCGAGAACGGCATTAATTTCTGGTGCGTTTCAGACAATCTTCGTAAAGGGGCGGCCCTGAATGCTGTCCAGATTGCAGAGTTGCTAGCAAATGGCTCTGGAACTGTATAGCTTGCTCCAATATACCAGCTATAGTAGAGTATCCCTTTGAGAGGATGCGCGGCATGAATTTGTTAGAACCTGAATCTTTGTATGACAGAATCGGGGGAGATTATGCCGTTAATGCTGTCGTCGATAGCTTTTATGAAAAAGTACTGAGAGATGACCGGATCAGAGGATATTTTGACGACATCTCTATGAATGCCCAGATCGGCAAACTTAAATCATTCCTGAAGATGGCTTTTGGTGATCGCTCCGTCTATGATGCGGAGCGCTTGCGATCAGCGCATGCGCCCTTAGTCGCGCGGGGAATGGGGGATATTCACGTTGACATCCTGATTGAGCATATGGAGAGCACATTAAAAGAGCAAAAAGTGCCTAACGCTCTGATTGAGGAAGCTGTTACGATTATAAACGGCTACCGGGATGATGTGCTCTGCCGTTAGCGGTATGCTGTTTTTAACAGGGTAATTTCTTGTGCAGTGGGTGGGAATCTTTGATTTCCCGGCTCCCATCGGCGCCTTTCCCCTTGTTTCAACGCAAATCCTTGGCTATACGTACTGCTATAGCTTTTTTCAGCATTATTAAATCATGGAGAAGACTCGATGGCCGCGCAAGCCGCTTTGAAGCAAGGAGAAAACATGTCCCTGACCCCGCAGGTTCGCAAAATTTTGGGCAATTACGAAGGTGAAACAGAAGGTGTAAAAGAGGCTCTGGCCCGCTTGCTGAATCACGGCGCTTTAGGTGGTACCGGAAAGATGGTGATTTTGCCTGTTGATCAGGGGTTTGAGCACGGCCCGGCCCGCTCTTTTGCGGTTAATCCGGGCGGGTACGATCCGCATTATCATTATCAACTGGCCATCGATTCAGGGTGCAGCGCCTACGCTGCGCCGCTTGGCGCGCTCGAGGCCGGGATGGATACGTTTAAGGGCCGTGTGCCGACAATCCTGAAGATGAACAGTTCCAATTCGCTCGATTCCGGCAAGCGCGACTATAATCAGGCTGTAACCGGTTCGATCAAGGAAGCGGCTCGTCTGGGTTGTACTGCCGTGGGCTTCACGATTTACCCCGGCTCCGACAACCAGTTCGATATGTTCGAGGAAGTGCGCGATATGATCGCTGAAGCACGGGAGCATAATATAGCCTCTGTCGTTTGGTCTTATGCGCGCGGGTCTGGCCTGTCTAAAGACGGCGAAACGGCGATGGATGTTATTGCTTACGCTGCGCATATGGCGTGTTTACTCGGCGCGCATGTGATCAAGGTTAAGCTTCCGACGGATCATTTGGAGCAAAAAGAGGCCAAAAAAGCCTTTGAGGACAATAATATCCCGATCGCTACGCAAGCGGACCGCGTGCGTGAAGTCGTACGCTCCTGCTTTAATGGGCGGCGGATCGTCGTGTTTTCCGGCGGCAACACTAAAGGCGCAGATGCAGTCTATGACGATGCGCACGCGATCAACGAAGGCGGCGGGAACGGCTCGATTATCGGGCGTAATTCTTTCCAGCGTGAGCGGGGCGATGCGCTTGACATGCTCTCTAATATCATGAAAATCTATAAGGGTGAGTAAGAACCTTTCAGGAAAGCCTCTGGCCTATACGTTGCTCGGTGTCGTGATCGTCCTTGCCGGGCTGGCTTTCCTGAACGCGTATCTTCGTAGCCCTGCGCGCCATAAGGCTCCAGATACAGGGATTGCTCGGGTTATTATTTCTGAAAAGGCAGCCGTTCATATCCTTTACGGTGATAAGGACGGCGGCGGGCATATGTACGGTGTCGGCAAGCCTTGCAACAGTGAATTTCCTGAAGAATGGGACGCTCAAAAAGTCATCAATGTGATCCGCTCGATCGCTGCCAATGATAATCTGGACTGGCGGCAGGAAAGCAATGGTTACTATGTTGCCGAAGATTATGAGAAATATGTGAGAGTTCGTGTCGTTCTAGGGCCGGAGAAAAAGCGTGTGATTACCGGTTATCCGGTGAATTTGCGCCGCAACCCTTGCGAAGGTGCCGCCAATGATAATGAGGCGCAGCAGGCGCCCGCGTCAACCGAACCCATTCAGGGGCAAGAGCCGCCGTCCGCAGAAGGGAAGTTGAAGCGCCCTATGACTGAGCCGGAGTGGCGTTCGTATCTGCGCCATAAGGCCATGCGGAAATAAACCTCCCTATAAATTGACATATTTTTATATTATGGGTATAACCTTCCCTATTCTAAAGATGGAGTAGGGGAAAAACCTATGCAGAAAGCTTTTAAGACAAACTCAAAACCTTTCGTGTTCGACAGGATTGCAGGCGTTGAGATTAAGGCCTCCACCACGGAAGAGGATATCTATCAGACAATCAGGGATTTTCACCACTCAGATGAGGCTGGGGCGCTTGCGGAGCGTTTGGGTATAGATCTGACCAAAGATATGACTGAGGGCGTCGTAAACGATACGAAAACCTATGTCCAAAAGGCTTTTGAAGGTAAAAAGCCTGTCCCGGCAAATCAGACACCTCAGAATTTTACCCTTCAGGGTGCTCCCGGAACCGGGAAGACGGAGGCCGGACAGAAAATCTATCAGGCTCTACCTGAGGCACAAAAGCAGCATATGGTCTATAATGCGTCTGACGAATATGGCGTGATCGAGTCTATCGGGCTTTGGAAAGAACTGATGCAAAGGTCGGAGGCTTGTGACTTTGCCTTTCGGCTGGACGCACGCGATCTTGTGCGGCAGGCCACGGCGGTCGGTTACGATCTTGTTAAAAACCGTACGTTCCGGGACCGTTATAGCGCCTTTAACGATACAACCGTTTCCAGCCCCTTTGCTGTGCGGGCGATGGAGCAGGCGGCACAGCTTGGCTACCGGAATTCCGGGGCGGCCTTTCATGCACCTTGGGGCGAGGCAATGAAGCGTTGCCTTGCGCGGGCGCGGGCTTTGGATATCGAGACAGAGGGCTTTGGGAAACGCGCGCCTGTCATGCAAAATTTTCCCGGTTATATACAGGCGATCATCAAGACAGGCGGCGATCTGTCCTATTACTTTACGCCGTCATATCAGGCGGCTTTTTTGAGACATTCTGCGTTTCAAATTGAAGATAGTATTTTGGTGGCCAGAAACGACCCGGAGCTAAACAGGGTGATCGGTGCTCTCGGTCACGATCTGGATATGGCGCGGACCAAAAATGATCAGGCCTTGAGGCGTGCCGTGCAAACATATGGTGCAGTGCTGGACGATATCAGAGAAGCGCCGCTTGGGAAACGTTTGGATATGGAACGGTTTATCGCGCCGGGCCGAGGGGAACCGTAAAGCCTGTTCCGGTCTAAAATCCTTTGGACATGTCCCGGAGGCGGTGCTAGAAGGAAAGGCGCACTATACGGGCCTGTAGCTCAGCTGGTTAGAGCAGTCCGCTCATAACGGATTGGTCGGGGGTTCAAGTCCCTCCGGGCCCACCATTTTTTGCTAAGGATTTCTGATTTTCCAGTTTGGTGCAGTTATCGGTACGGTTAATCTGTGCTCTGTTCAGGAAGTTTCAGTTTCCATTGCATATATACAACGTATAAAACCGGAATAAGGATCAGCGTTAAAATCATTGTTGAGACCATCCCGCCGACCATCGGCAAGGCGATGCGCCGCATGACGTCCGAACCCGGCCCTTCGGTTAGGAAAATCGGGATCAGGCCGAGAATGATGGTGCTGACGGTCATAAGCTTAGGGCGTAATCTTTGAAGCGCACCGCGCCGGACGTTGTTTAGCAGTTTTTCAAATGTATCCGGCCAGTACTCTCGCATTTCATGGTCGATATAGATTAGCATGACGATCGCTGTTTCCACGGCAATACCGGCCAGAGCGATAAAGCCGACAGCCACGGCTACAGACATGTTGTACCCGGCCAGCCACAGCCACCATACACCGCCGGTCACGCCAAACGGTACAGAAAGCATAATCAATAACGTCCTGTCCCAGCGGCCAAAATGCAGGTAAAGCAGCATCAGGATGATCAGAAGGGTCGCTGGAATGGCGATTTTCAGGCGTTCATTTACCTCCCGCATCTGTTCAAACTGCCCGGAGAGTTTAAGCGTATAGCCTTGCGGCAGGTCTAGTGTTTTCAACTTTTCGCGTAAATCGGCAATGTAGGAACCGAGGTCGCGGCCTTCGATATCGGCGAATACCCAGCCGTTAAGCCGCGCATCTTCGGATTTAATCATCGACGGCCCTTCGGCAATACGAATTTCAGCTAAATCAACCAGTGGAATTTGAGCACCCTGCGGTGTGGGAACAAGAATATTATCCAGATCTGAAATATGCTCGCGGAATGGCCGGTCATAGCGCAGCATGATCGGGTAACGTTCCCGGCCTTCCACAGCTTCGTCAAGTTGTATACCGCCCAGAGCTGTTTGAATGATACGCTGAACCATGCTCAGCGATATGCCATAGCGGGCGATTTCCCGGCGGTCGGGGACAATTTCGATATACTTTCCGCCGACAACCCGGTCGGCAATGGCGCTGCGTGTGCCCGGTACTTCCTTAGCCAGTTCTTCGACCTCCTTGGCAATTTTATCGATCATATTTAAATCCGATCCGGCGACCTTGATTCCGACCGGTGTACGGATTCCGGTTGTCAGCATATCAAGGCGTATTTTAATCGGATAGCCCCAGCTATCCATTAATCCGAGCAAACCGACCCGGCTGTTCAAATCCGTGATCAGTTTTTGCGGCGTCATCCCTTTGCGCCATTCGGATCGAGGCTTGAGCTCAATCCATGTTTCGATCATGGATAAGGGGGCTGGATCGGTGGCCGAGTTGGAGCGGCCTGCCTTACCGAAGGTGTGCTTCACTTCCGGTACTGTCATAATCTGACGGTTCGTGATTTGCAAAATCTCGCGTGCTTTGGCTGTTGAAACACCGGGTAGAGTCATCGGCATATAAAGCAGTCCGCCCTCATATAGGGGCGGCATAAATTCGCTCCCTAAGCGGGAGGCTGGAAATGCCGTAGCCGTTAGCGCTGCAAGAGCCAGAATTATTGTGGCTTTGCGCCATTTTAAAGCGGTATTGAGAAATGGCCTGTACAGTGCGATAAAGAAGCGGTTGACCGGATTTTCGTCTTCACGCCGGATTTTTCCCCGGACCAGCCAGAGCATCAGGACCGGTACCACTGTCACGGACAAAAAGGCGGCTGCGGCCATCGCATAGGTTTTGGTGAAAGCCAGTGGCGTAAAGAGTCGTGCCGACTGTCCGGTCAGGGCAAAAACAGGCAAGAACGAAACGGTAATAATCAACAGCGAGAAAAACAGACCCGGCCCGACTTCTTTAGCGGCCTGCATCAATGCTTTTTGCCTGTCTTCCTTACCGGCGTCAGGCTTCATGCTGGAGAGCTTTCGGTGAGCGTTCTCAACCATGACAATGGACGCATCAACCATCGCGCCGATGGCAATAGCAATCCCGCCAAGTGACATGATGTTCGCCGTAATGCCCTGTGCATTCATTACGATGAAGGCGGCCAGAATGCCGAGTGGGATCGTAATAATCGCGACCAGAGCGCTCCGGACATGCAGCAGAAACAGAAATGTTATCAAGGCCACCATCAGGCTTTCTTCGATCAGTTTGTGCTTGAGATAATTGACTGAGCCTTCGATGAGTTCGCTGCGGTCATAGACGGCTTTGATCTCAACACCCGGCGGCAGGCCTTGTCTGACGTTTTCCAGACGTTCTTTGACAGCGTGGATGACATCCAGCGCGTTGGCGCCGGGGCGCATGACCACGATCCCACCGACCGCTTCGCCAACACCGTTCAGCTCTGTAATGCCGCGCCGCATAGCCGGCCCTTCCATTACACGGGCGACATCGCCTACTGTGACGGGTGTGCCATCTACACTTTTTAAAACAATTTGCCGTAAATCTTCCGGATTTGTCACATAGCCGAAGGAGCGGATCAGATACTCCGTTTCTGCCATTTCCAGAGTCCGGCCTCCTGTTTCCTGATTGGCGCTCCGTACGGCTTCAACGAGCATTTGTAATGGGACGCTGTAGGCGCGCAGCTTATTGGGATCGACGAGAACCTGATATTCCTTCACGAATCCGCCGACGCTAGCGATTTCGGCCACGCCGTCAATCGTGGCCAGTTCGAAGCGCACGAACCAGTCCTGTAAACTCCGTAATTCGGCCAGATCATGCTGTCCGGTACGGTCATACAGCGCATATTGAAATATCCAGCTCACACCCGTTGCGTCCGGCCCTAATTGGGGCTCGGCACCCTCGGGAAGCATGCCGCGTACCTGTGAGAGATACTCAAGCGTGCGGCTGCGCGCCCAGTACATATCTACGCCGTCTTCGAAGATGATATA
>JAGRKA010000090.1 GCA_020442475.1 Alphaproteobacteria bacterium
GGATGACGCAAGGCTTTGCCGGCCAGACTGCCAGTCGGAAACCCGGCACTGACGGCGGGTGTCCCATTCACGAACAGGTAGCGAATTCCGTTTGAGTATTGATGCGGCGCATCAAAGGTGGCCTGGTCGATCAGTTGTTGAGGATCGAAGACCACGATGTCGGCATAAGCTCCCTTGCGCAGTTAACCGCGGTCTGTCAAACCCAGAATATCGGCAGGGAGCCCACTCGCACTCCGTACCGCGTGTTCCAGTGGAATGACTTTTTCCTGAATGGCATAGTATCCCAGTTTTCGCGGGAACGTGCCATAGTTGCGCGGATGAGGACGGTCCGAACCGGGCAGATACGCCCGTCCGTCCGAGGCGGTTGCGACCCAGTCAATCTGCATGATCTGGCGGACGTCATCTTCATTCATACCGAAGTTCACCACTGAGGCGCCTTCCTGACGTGTGATCTCCAGCACAATGTCCAATACACTTTTCTGCTCGGCGTCTGCAATTTGCTGCAAATTCTTTCCGACCCAATCTGGTCGCGGTGCATAGCGGGCAATGCGAATGGCTTTGCCGCCATTACGTTTTTCGATGCTGTTTTTGATGTAACTGATGATTTTTTGTGAGGTTTCGGGGGCATCCAGACGCTGGATCAGTTCTTTGTCACCTCCCGCTCTGGCCCAGGCGGGAATCAGGGTGGCTCCCAGAGAGGTGCTGGAAGCGATATAGGGATATTGATCGGCGGTCACTATCTGGCCCTGTTTCCGTGCTTCGTCGATCATGCGGGCTGCCCGGATCACCAGCCCCCAGGCATCCTGACCAGTAGATTTGAAGTGCGAGATATGGACCGGGAGTTTTGCTTCCTGACCGATCTTCAGCGCTTCATTCACAGCTGCCAGCAGCTCTGTGCTTTCATTGCGGATATGGCTGGCATAGATCCCCTGGTGCCGCGAAACGACACGTGCCAGTTCAATCAGCTCATCGGTCTCGGCATAGGAACTGGGGACGTAGATCAGCCCGGTGGACATGCCCCAGGCACCATCCTGCATCGCTTTTTCTGCCAGTTGTTTCATTTTGTTCAGTTCTTCGGGGGTCGGCTTTCGCTGCCCCGATCCCATCACATGATCTCGCAGCGAACCTTGCGGGATCAGATGCATCACATTCGTTCCGCTTCCCGAAACATCAATCTGGCGATAATATTCCCCTGTATCGACCGGACCACTGCCACAATTTCCTGTGACAATGGTCGTACAGCCTTGCGTGATGAAGTTCATATTGGCTCGGGTCAACGGAGACACAATCTGGCGGTCGCTGTGGTTGTGTAAATCGATAAATCCCGGGGTAATCATCAATCCGCTGCACTGGATCGTCTGGTCAGCAGTCCCCTTGATTTCCGGACTGATCTGGACAATACGATCATTTTTGATGGCAATATCGCCCGTAAAACCGGGCTGGCCTGTGCCATCAATGATCGTGCCCCCCTTGAGAATGAGATCGAATGGTTCCGGCTTCTGGGCAGAGGCTGAGTCAAGCGGTCGAAAAGACAGTAAAAAAAGACAAAGGCAGATCATCAAACGAAGCTGTCTCATACGGTTGAACCCCTTTGTAAACATTGGATTTACGTTGAAATCTCGTGATTTATGAAGATTGAGCGTAGTAATGGTCAAAGTATCGCTAAAACCGGACAGAACTGCCAGTAAGAATGTCTATTTCTGGGCTTTGCGTTACTAATCTATTGTTGATATATTTTGCCCCTTATATAGTTGCTTGATGCGCTGAAAGGCGGTTTTTTGCCGAGACCCTCTGTTCCCTGTAAGGAACGTTTGAATGTTAAGACGGTCGCGCGAAAGATTCATTGTGGGAAGAGTTGAGAGTCATGAAACGAGAAGATGTGCGGAACATTGCAATCATTGCGCACGTGGATCATGGGAAGACGACGCTGGTAGATGCCTTATTACATCAGAGTGGCCATTTTCGTGATGCTCAATTGAAGGGCGACTGTATTCTGGATTCGAACGATCTGGAGCGCGAACGCGGTATTACCATTTTGGCCAAAAACATCGCCTTGATGTATAAGGGCGTGAAAATTAATATCATCGATACGCCCGGTCACGCGGATTTCGGTGGTGAAGTCGAACGTGTATTACGTATGGCGGACGGCGTTTTAATTCTGGTGGATGCCTTTGAAGGACCCCGGCCTCAAACCCGCTTTGTGTTGAAAAAAGCACTCGA
>JAGRKA010000091.1 GCA_020442475.1 Alphaproteobacteria bacterium
GAACAGCACGTCCTGCCCTTCTTCATCGCGGAAATACTCGGCCATCGTCAGCGCAGAAAGTGCAACCCGTGCACGGGCGCCCGGCGGCTCGTTCATCTGGCCGTAAACCAGCGCAGCCTTGGAATTTTCATGGTCGTGCTGCTTAATAACGCCCGATTCCATCATTTCGTGGTAAAGGTCGTTCCCTTCACGGGTCCGCTCACCCACGCCGCCGAAAACAGACACGCCGCCATGCTCTTTGGCGATGTTGTTAATCAGCTCCATGATCGTCACGGTCTTACCAACCCCGGCGCCGCCGAACAGGCCGATTTTTCCGCCCTTCGCGTACGGGCACAGAAGGTCGATAACCTTGATCCCGGTAATAAGCTGTTCCGTTTCTGTCGCCTGATCGGCAAAGCTTGGTGCTGCGCGGTGGATCGGCCATTTAGCCTTCGTCTTAACCGCCGGGCCTTCATCAATCACATCACCCGTGACGTTCAGGATACGCCCCAGCGTCTCCGGTCCGACAGGCACCTGCATCATATCGCCCGTATCAACGACTTCCGCACCGCGCACGAGGCCGTCCGTCATGTCCATCGCGATCGCGCGCACAGTGTTTTCACCCAGATGCTGTGCAACCTCCAGAACGAGCGTCCGCCCGTCATTTTCCGTATGCAGCGCATTCAGAATGCCAGGAACCTGGCCTTCTTCAAACTGCACGTCCACGACGGCACCCAAAACCTGAATAATCTTGCCTTTTGCCTTTGCCATTTTTTATGTCCTCTTTTTCTTTCCTTTAATATCCAAATCCCTAAAGCGCTTCGGCACCCGAGATAATCTCAATCAGTTCCTTCGTAATGTAAGCCTGCCGTGCACGGTTATATTGCAGAGACAGATTATTGATCATTTCCCCGGCATTGCGCGTTGCGTTATCCATCGCCGTCATCCGCGCGGCCTGCTCTCCAGCGGCGCTGTCCAGCATGGCGCGGTAAATCTGGATACCCAGATTGCGCGGCAGCAGCGCATTGAGAATTTTATCTTCTTCCGGCTCAAAATCATAAGGAGAAAGCGGCCCGGCAGACTCGGCAGAAGCCTCTTCGGCGCCCTCGCCCTCCGGCAGCTTAAATGGAATAAGCTGCTGTGCAGTCGGCTTTTGGACCAGAACGGATACGAATTCGTTGTAGACCAGCGTGCAGACATCAAACGCGCCCGCCTCAAATTTTTCGAGAACAAACGTGCTAACCTTATCCGCATCGACAAATTCGATTTTCCCGGAGCCGAAAATACCCGCAAAATCGTGCATGATCTGCCCGCCATAGCTCCGGCGCAGGAGATCCCGCCCTTTGCGACCGACACAGACGAAGCTCACCTCTTTGCCTTCAGCTTTTAAGGCCACCGCGCGCGCGCGAACCTCTTTCACCAGATTGCCGTTAAAGCCGCCGCACAAGCCGCGATCAGCCGTGACGACAACCAGAAGATGCTTCTGATCGGACCCCGTCCCGGCCAGCAATTTGGAGCTGGCAGGCGAAATCACGACATTTTTGGCCACGCGCGCCAACATAGCCGCCATTGTCAGCGCATAAGGCTGTGAGGCCTCGGCCTGCTCCTGCGCTTTACGCAGCTTGGAAGCCGCCACCATTTTCATGGCGGACGTAATCTTCCGTGTCGATTTGACCGATTTAATCCGGTCGCGGTAATCTCTCAAACTCGGCATAACCGGCTAACCCCTTAAGCTGCTTCTTTCGCCCCGGAAAAACCTTTCGTAAAGGCCCCGATAAAGCTGTGGAGTTTTTGCTCCAGCGCCTCGTCGATTTTCTTTTCCTCATTCAGCGTATCAAGGATATCGCGCCCGTTAGCACGAAGATCTTCAAGAAGACGCGCTTCATACGCGCCGACCTGATCCACAGGTACGCCGTCCAGATAACCTTTTGTCCCTGCAAAAATCACCGCGACCTGCTCTTCCACCGTCAGCGGCGAATATTGCGGCTGCTTCAAAAGCTGTGTCAGGCGCACCCCGCGTGCCAGCAATTTCTGCGTTGAGGCGTCAAGATCAGAC
>JAGRKA010000092.1 GCA_020442475.1 Alphaproteobacteria bacterium
GTCCACTGGACGTCATATTTAACAACGCCCACGAAGAGGTAAACATAGCCGAGAACTACGTAGCCAGCACCGACCCGCATATTTACTTCCGTTTGGCGGCGCTGGGTGTCACTCCGCAAATTGGCGATCAGGTTGTAATTGACAGTGTGGTCTATACCGTTCAGGCGCCACCACAAGAAGATGGTAGTGGCGCAGTACGCATCTACTTAACGGAGCCAGATTAATGCCGAGCACCATCGAGCAGACTATATTTAGCTGGGTCATTACCTGCTTAACCGGGATCAGTATTGCAGAAGGTTACAGCTTTGATATTGATGGCCGGGTTGATGAATGGCGAGATGTGCCGTATGAAGATGAGGCGCTCCCCGCCATCGATGTGCGCGATCCGGTGAATAGCATCGAGATGGATGAGAGTGAAGAGGAATATCACCGATATGAAGTTGAGGTGACCCTATATGATTCCGGCAGTGCATCCCCCGCCAGTGTGCGGGAAAAGGCTCTGGATATTTTAACCGCCATGAAGCAGGTAAATGATTTAGGCGGCGTTGAGCATATATTTTTTCTGGGGTCAGATAAGGAAATAGAAAGAGGCGCCAAGACCTATTCAGCTGTTACCCTGCGCTTTGCGGTATTGTATTACACGGATTGTTTTGAAATTTAGCCGACGGAGCAAAACCATGACCATCAGCAAGAAAAAAGGGAAAGATTACACGCGCAGCGATGGCCCGGACACGCAAAGCGCAGAACATGTCCAGCCCCCGGATAATGGCGCCCCGGATCCGGATGATAGCTCAAATGAGAAATATGTATTGATCTGGCATTATTCTATCGAGTTGGGCGGTCAGATCTACAACCCCGGCGACAAAATCGGGGAAGATGTCTTTCAGAAAATGCCCCGATATTTGAAGCCTCACTGGCGGGAAATTGGGCAGCAGTTGCCGCCGCGCATTTACAACAAATTGCCGCCGAACAGCCGGAAGCTTTTCAAATTAAAACCATAGTTGGTGTATTCAATCCACCACTGGAATCAGGAAGCGGCAAAAGCCGTGATTGACAAAAACCGAACCAAAATGGAGAATTTACCATGGCAACCCGAGCAACCACCAATATCAAACGCAGATTATACCAGATCGCAATTCGCGCGACGGAATCCTTCGCGGTTCCTGCTGACGCCTCAGCCTGGACAACGCTCCTGGCTACGTTTACCGAAGTCGGCTACGTCCGGCGCGGCAGCATTGACGGAAGCCAGGAAAAGGGCGATGTCGAGGAGCTGGACGACGCCAGCGAACTGACGCTCGGATTCAACCAGACCGTCAGCTTTGTTGCCCTGCAGACCGGAGCCTCGGAAATCACCGAATTCGAGGGCTATCAAGGCGACGCCGTCGATGTGCTCTTTTATAACACCGACGCGCAGCGGGCGATCTGTTATAAAAACTGCGTCTGCAATGTTTTCGACGTTATCAAGGGCGGCGAAACCGATGCGTTCCAATTCGAGCTGACCAAAAAGAATGCCGCGGCCATCACGGACCTGCGCACCCATTTCGACATCCCGCAAGCATAACGGGGGTGCCAAATGCCGACCCGCTCCACGACAAATATAAAGCGGCGTCTATATCAAATCGCGTTCCGGGTTCCGCAATCGTTTGCGGTCCCGGCAGATCTATCTGAATGGGGCACGTTCCTTTCTACCTTTGCCCAGATTGGTTACGTCCGCCGCAGCAGCATAGAGGCGCTATTAGAGCCCGGCG
>JAGRKA010000093.1 GCA_020442475.1 Alphaproteobacteria bacterium
CCTCAGGCTGATCGTCCAACCCCTCAAAGCGCTCATGGAGCCAGGCCGGAATTTTCGCCCGGCACCGGGTCGCAAAGCGCTCGACATTGCGGAAATCATGGATGGGCAACATGCCGGGGTAAATCGGTGTTTCAATCCCGGCTGCGCGGCATTTTTCTATAAAAGCGTAGTAATCCGCATTATCAAAGAAGAATTGCGTAATTGCGCGCGTGACACCGGCATCACATTTTTTCTTGAGTGCTTCGATATCTGCTTCCGGAGAAAGAGCATCCGGATGCGTTTCCGGATAACATCCAACGGAAATCTCGAAATCATGCCAGCTTTTTAAGCCTGCGACGAAATCAGACGTATACTGAAAATAAGCATCGTCTGTATCGAGCGGCCAGCTTAGATCGGCAGGCACGTCACCGCGTAAGGCGATAATATGCCGTACGCCGTTATTCCAAAGTCTGTCTGCATACTCTCTAAGTTCTTTTTTCGTCGAATTCAAAAACGTCAGATGCGCGCCTACGGGGAATGAAGCGCGCTCTCTGATTTTTAAAATTGTTTTCAGCGTACCTTCTCGTGTCGAACCGCCCGCACCATAGGTCACGGTCATATATTCCGGACCCAAGGCCCCAAGCTCTGCGGCGGCAAGCCAAAGCGCATCAGCTGCACCATCTGTCTTGGGAGGAAAAAATTCAAAAGAAAATGTTGGTGAAGTCACGGGATCTACGCGTTTTTCTAGTTTCAATCAAATATACCGCCACATTAGAGCATTGTTTCAGGAGGCTGACAATGTGTCACTGCCTGCGTAGATCAAATTGTTGCTCTTTTTCCTGCGCCTTATCGTGCCGCATACGGCTCATCGGATAGGTGATATCGACAAACATTTCCCATTTTTGACCTGTGCGCAGATCCTGAACCTCATGAATATTGAAGGAGCGCACATCCTCTTCAACAGATTTCGTGCTGAGGCGCTTAAGTCCTAGATGGGTGAACAGCACAGTTTCTTCAGACAGGGTGATCGCATCATAGGCCCCGTCCCGGCTTTTCCCGTCACCGGAGTAGATAACGGAGCGCGCCAGCCCTTCTTTCATCCATTTGAAAAAATCAGGATTGCCAAAGCGCCGGTCTAGCTTGCTGAGTGACAAGGCCTGTAGAACCACGCGCAGGTTAGCCATATGGTCGATCACAAGATTTCTGTAATCCTCAATCGCCTTAACGACTTTTTCCTGATCTTCCCGCTCATTTTGGACGATATAGGCCAGTTCCAGCATTTTATCGACCACCTTATCGCCAATCGGATCATATTGGCTGGTCTGAGTATAGCGGGAGCGAAACGTCGTGAAGTCAAAATCCGGCACCATTGTGATCATAGCTCTACGAGCCAGATAGCGAAACATCGGGTCGCCTCGATGTGAGTTATCGTAATATTGCGCACCGCTGCCGCTATTGCTGTCTAAAACACTATCAGCAGCGAACACTTTTTGCGCAGACGCACCGGTCATAAGCGTTACGGATAAAATGAACAGGAAAAGAGGTAGCACATATCTCATCTTCCGATTTTATCACAGGCCGATCCGAAAAGGGCAATAAAAAAGGCCGGAGAACATCCGGCCTTTTCGAAATTTTTTCAGAGTCTTAGGAGGGGGTAGCCCTACTCAACAATCTTGGTAACGACGCCTGCGCCGACGGTGCGGCCACCTTCGCGGATCGCGAAGCGCAGACCTTCA
>JAGRKA010000094.1 GCA_020442475.1 Alphaproteobacteria bacterium
GATACAGATGCGAAAGAGTTCGATATTTGTCTCCATTTTGGTTTTGAAATTTGGGGTGTCACAATTTGAATGCAATCATCCAACATATTGATTTTTCAACGGGGTAGGCGAATTGGGAATATCCCTTTTCCGGGGTTGGGATATCGGTGATCATTATGGAAAAGGAATTAATATCAATTCGCGAATTTGGCAGAAGGTTGCAGGTTTCTTATGCGGTGGCACAACGTGCGGTAAAGCGCGGGCGAATCAGCATGGAGGGAGAGGGACGAGACGCGAAAGTTGTCTGGCCCAAAGCAAAAACGGAATTTGAAGCAAGGCGCGATCTAACCAAGGTGCGAAAAGGCAATGCGGGAAAACATGACATCAACATTAACAATCCCGGGCACTCTGCCAATGGCAACGGCGCTGTTCCCAATCTATGGGATGCCAAAGCCCGCAAAGAGGATTACCTTGCGAAAATCCGCGAGCTTGATTACCTCGAACGGATGGGGAAGCTGGTTGATGCTAAAGTGGTTGAAGATGCAGCTTTTCAGAAGGCCCGCGAGATCCGCGACGCTTTTTTGATAATCCCTGATCGAATTGCCGCCATACTGGCGAAGGAGTCAGATCCAGCCAGATGTCACGAAATAATGACAAAAGAAATTGAAGCCATATTAAAGAAACTATCTGAATGATGAGCGGCCACTTAACAAACAATCTCCGCAGCAATCCCCCGGAAGCCATAGCCGGGATTGGCTACTCATCGAAAGAATTTCCCGCCGCGAACCTCAACCTCATGGAATATAGCCGGCGCATTTACTCCACCGCGTTTAGTGCCGGGTTGCGGCCGGATGAAAATCTGCAGGTCTCTGAATGGGCAGACCGCTATCGCTACCTTTCGTCGGTTTCCAGCGCAGAATCTGGCCTATGGAGAACGTCTCGTGTGCCGTATCTGAAGCAGATAATGGATTCCCTTGGATCGCGGCACCCCGCCCAAAAGGTGATACTCCAAAAGGGCGCCCAGTTGGGCGCGACCGAAGCCGGCAATAACTGGATCGGTTGTATGATGGATACCGCCCCCGGGCCGATGATGATGGTCCTCCCAAATGACCGTATGTGCGAGCGCACGTCAAAAGTGCGGATCAACCCCATGATAGACCATTGCGAACGTCTCCGCGTTAAGGTGCGCGGCGAAGACAACAAAGGGAAAAGCGATACCATCCTAACCAAAGAGTTTCCCGGCGGTGTGTTGGTGCTGGTATCCGCCAAATCTTCAGCCAACCTGCGTATGATGGCGATTCGTTACGGTTTCGGTGATGAAGTAGATGCCTATCCCCCAGACGTGCGCGGAGAGGGAAGCGCCATTGAGCTCATGGAGGCCCGGACCAGAACCTACCAGACGCGGAAGAAACTATTTCTTACCTCATCCCCGACAATCAAAAACCATTCAGCGATTGAGAGGGAATTCTTGCAGACCGATCAAAACTATTACCACGTTCCATGCCCTCACTGCCAGCACAAACAAAAACTGGTTTTCGCCAACCTGAAATACGAGAAGGACGAGAAGGGCCAGGAGGTCACGGAAGCATATTATGTCTGCGAATCCTGCGGTGGAAGGATAGATGAGCATCATAAAACCTGGATGCTGGAAAATGGCGAATGGATCCCGGCCAAGCCAAACTCTAACGAGAAGATTGTAGG
>JAGRKA010000095.1 GCA_020442475.1 Alphaproteobacteria bacterium
TCCAAAGTGTACGAGGCCATCGTGCGTGGCGAGGACAATTTCGAAATCGGTATCCCGGAAAGCTTTAACGTTCTGACGAAGGAACTTAAGGCGCTGGGCCTGAATGTCGATCTGAAACAGAGCGGGGGGAATTCGTAATCTCGCTTTTACCATCGGTGTCATCCCCGCGAAGGCGGGGATCTGGTGAATTTTAAACGCGGAAGTACGAAGATAAATGATAGTCAGGTGTAAACGAATAATCGAATCTGGTGCGGAAGTTACAAAATCGCAGAACCTCACAATTGGGAAGGATTATGTGGTTTTGTGTGCTTGGAAAAGCGAAGGTTATGGAGCTGCGTACCGGGTTATTGGTGATAGTGATGAAGATCAGGAAACTCCATTTATTGTTATGGCTGCAAATTTCGACACTATGGATATGAAGATTCCGTCTAACTGGGTTATGAAAAGTGAATGCGGCGATTTGACTGTCGGTCCGGAACTATGGTTGAGGTCCGAGTTTTGGGATAACTATTTTGATTACGATCAAAAGGCAAGAGAAGAGTTTAAAAAAGAAAGAGATATAATTTTGACGGAATGCGGAAAGTAGCTCGTATGGCTTCGGACCTCCGCGTTAAAAATTTGAAGAGATAGAGAAACAAGACATAAAATGCTGGACGAGATTGTAAACACACTGAAAACTCATGAAAATGCCCTGAAAAGCCGGGGTGTTTTGCATGCGTCCGTGTTTGGATCGACGGCACGAGGGACGCGGACCGAAAGCAGCGATATCGATATTGTAATTGATCTGGATACGGCGCGGCCGATGAATGTGTTCGATTATGCCGCGATCAAGGATGAAATTAAGGCGATCGTCGGCGAATCTGCGGATGTCGTGACACGTGAAGGGCTGAAAAAACCGCTGCGCGAGCGGGTGGAAAAGGAGGCTGTGGATGCCTTTTAAGGATGCGCAGGCGCCCTTGCTGGATATTCTTGAGAATATCTGCGGGCCAAAGCATTCGTTGAGGGTATTGATTTTAAAACATTTGCACAGGAGCCGCTTTACCCTTATGCGGTGATCCGGGCGCTGGAGATTATATCGGAAGCCTCACGGAAGCTTCCTCCGGAGATAAAAGATAAATATCCGGATATTCCGTGGAAACAGATTGCCGGGTCTGGAAATATTTACCGGCATGATTATGAGGATGTACTGGAGCGCCTTGTATGGGAAACAGTGCATTCAGCCCTTGATCCGCTGGAGCGGGTTGTCAGGGAAGAGTTGAAGATATTTGAAGGTTAAAAAAGGAAGAGAGCGCAAAAATGAACGAACTGATGAATCTGTTTGGCCAGCCTACGGGGCCGCAAAGTTTCGATTCCATCCGGATTTCGATCGCAAGCCCGGAGCAGATCCGCTCCTGGTCTTTCGGGGAGGTGAAGAAGCCCGAAACG
>JAGRKA010000096.1 GCA_020442475.1 Alphaproteobacteria bacterium
GATCATCAACTCTCCCAGCGGAGAAGGCTGAAAACCATAGCGGATATGCAGCCCCGCTCCGCGCTTTTGAATCGCGCCGGGCGCTGCGCCTTCCACATTGATCAAAAGATCGTGCAGCCTTCCCGTTCCGGACAGGCCGGCCTCCAGCGCGCTTTCCAGCGTCGGCAAACCTCCGGCCAGCAAGGAACGCGCATGACGCGCACTCATATACTGGCACAGGCGCTTGGGCGAAATCCCTACATGAGCCTTGAACAGCTTTTGAAAATGCGCAGTATCATAACCGGCCCGCTGCGCCAAAAACGCGAGATCGGGACGCTCCTGATAATGTGCGACAAGGTAATCAATCGATTCGGCAATAATCTGCTCAGTGTTTTTCATGCCTTCTCTCATAGCCGATTTAGCCTCTGCCACCAATCCGGTTTTTGTGATATGGCTGTACCACATGAAAAAAGATGAGATCATAGAGTTTTTCACCCGCTTGCACGCGGCCAACCCGGAACCAAAAAGCGAACTGGAATGGACAAACCATTACACGCTGCTGGTTGCGGTTGTCCTGTCTGCGCAGGCCACGGATGTCGGCGTTAACAAAGCCACAAAAGCGCTGTTCAAGACCGTCGATACACCGGAAAAAATGCTCGCACTGGGTGAGGAGGGTCTGAAAAGCCATATCAAAACGATCGGCCTGTTTAATTCCAAAGCCAAGAACGTGATTGCGCTGTCGCAAATCCTTGTCGATGAGCATGGCGGACAGGTCCCGGACACGCGTGAGGCGCTCATCAAGCTGCCCGGCGTAGGCCGTAAAACGGCGAATGTCGTCCTCAACGTGGCTTTTGGGCAGCCCACCATGGCGGTCGATACGCATATTTTCCGGGTGTCGAACCGTACAGGACTGGCACCGGGAAAAACGCCGGAAAAGGTGGAAGAAAAGCTGCTCAAGGTCATACCGGACGAATTCACCCTGCACGCCCATCACTGGCTGATCCTGCATGGCCGCTATGTCTGCAAGGCCCGTAAACCCGACTGCCTAAGCTGTACAGTCCGCGATTTATGCGGTTTCAAAGAAAAGACGGTTTAAGTGGGCAAAACCGCTTACCGGCTCTTGTAAAAAGCACTGACATTCATCAAAGACGGGCCGCTTTGCGCAGAGACCAAAGACGAGGCGCATTCTTGCGACGAAGCCTCGGATGCGCCACTTTCTTCCCGACTGCGCATCTCGTAATAGATCACAGGCGCGGCAGCTACATCATTCTTGGAGGTCGTGAAATACAAATCCA
>JAGRKA010000097.1 GCA_020442475.1 Alphaproteobacteria bacterium
CGGATAACATCTTTGCCGGCCCACGCCTTTCTGGAGATTTCCGATGTCCTTCACCCTGCCGCCGCTGCCCTACGCCTACGATGCGCTCCAGCCCTACATGTCCAAAGAGACGCTGGAGTACCACCACGACAAGCATCACAACGCCTATGTCACGACTGGCAACAATCTGATCAAGGGCACTGAATTCGAAGGCAAGTCGCTCGAAGACATCGTGAAGGGCTCGTACGGCAAGAATGCGCCGCTCTTCAACAACGCCGGCCAGCATTACAACCACCTGCATTTCTGGAACTGGATGAAGCCGAACGGCGGCGGCAAGATTCCCGGCGCGCTCGAGAAGGCGATCGTCGACGGCTGCGGCTCGATCGACAAGATGAAGGAAGACTTCATCGCCGCGGGCGTCGGCCAGTTCGGCTCCGGCTGGGCGTGGCTCGCCGTCAAGGACGGCAAGGTTACTGTGATGAAGACGCCGAACGGCGAATGCCCGTTGGTGCACGGCGCGACGCCGATTCTCGGATGCGACGTTTGGGAGCATTCCTACTATATCGACTATCGCAACCGCCGCGCCGACTATCTGAAAGCCTTCATCGACCATCTCGTGAACTGGGACTACGTCGACGAAATGTTCCAGAAGACGCGCTGACGGAGACCGCGACAAAATGAAAAGCCCGGATTTCGGTCCGGGCTTTTTTTGTCGCGGAAGGACACGCCGGATCAGGCGGCGGCGACCTTGCGCAGGAAGTCCTCGATCGTGTCGCTGAGGTCGCGCGATTGCGACGCCATGTCGTCGGCGGCCTGATGCACCT
>JAGRKA010000098.1 GCA_020442475.1 Alphaproteobacteria bacterium
AGGCCATCCTAGAAGCCGATTTCCGGGCCGCGGCCGCCAAGTTCCCCAAGGTGACGATCCACCCCAACCTGCCAGACCTCTACCGTCGCCGTGTGGGTGCCCTGTCAGAACTCCTGACGGACGAAACGACGCGGGCCGAGGCTATGGAGGTGCTGCGGGGGCTGGTGACGCGGATCGCCGTAGGGCCAACCGCAATCCGGGGTCGATGCACCGTGACGATCCATGGCGGACTGGCCGGTATCCTCGCATTCTGCGCGGATCCGGCCAAGTCTGCTGGCAGTACGGAATTCTTGGTTGCGGGGGCAGGATTTGAACCTGCGACCTTCAGGTTATGAGCCTGACGAGCTACCGGGCTGCTCCACCCCGCGCCACTGGGGCGCTTTGCTGCGCGACCCAGGAAACACTTCATCGATTGAGAGTGTGTACTTTTCTAGGTTTGGCGGTGACCTACTCTCCCACGTCTTGAGACGCAGTACCATTGGCGCGGCGGCACTTAACTTCCGAGTTCGGGAAGGGATCGGGTGTTTTGCTCGCGCTATGACCACCAAACCGAGGAAAGTACACGATTACAATCTTGGTTGTCCAAGTCAGGTATTTTTTGTCTGCTTTTGATTTGCCTTGCTGTTACTGGATCAAATCAAGCCAATCGGGCCATTAGTACCGGTCAACTGAACGCATTGCTGCGCTTACATCTCCGGCCTATCGACGTGGTGGTCTTCCACGGCCCTCAAGGGAGACCTGGTTTTGAGGGGGGCTT
>JAGRKA010000099.1 GCA_020442475.1 Alphaproteobacteria bacterium
ACGCGGAGCAGCTCTGGGACACGACGATGAACCCGGAGAACCGCCAGCTGCTGCGCGTCGAGGTGACGGACGGGGAGCTGGCCGACGAGCTCTTCAACACCCTCATGGGTGACGAGGTCGCGCCCCGCAAGAAGTTCATCACCACCCACGCCCTCGAGGCCACCCTCGACATCTAGCGTGCGATCTCGGAGCAGAGGAGCCGCCCTCACCCCAACCCTCTCCCCGGACGGGAGAGGGGGCCGGAGCGTGGGCGATCCGCGGCAGCTCGCGACCTCCCGTCGCCATCAAGGCTCGGCGCTACTCACCCCCACCCCAACCCTCCCCCCTCAAGGGGGAGGGGGTCAGATCGCTGGGGCGCCCAGGTTCGTGGCGAGCCGCGCAGCGGGCGAGTTGATTCCCGCTTCTGGCTCCCCCTCCCTCGGTAGAGGGAGGGGGCTGGGGGGAGGGTGTTCACGCTCTCTGATCTCCCCCTTCCCGCGCAGGGAAGGGGGCCGGGGGGATGGGCCGCCCCGCGCCATCCTCGAAGCGACCGAGGCAGCACCATGAGCCAGCCGACCGCGCCCCGCTCCTGGCCTGACCGGTTCTTCGTCGAGTTCAACCTCGACCAGCCGTGCCCGCTCGACTTCTCCGACGATCCGGCCATCGTGCTGTTCTTCATCTCGTGGGCGTACAGCGCCGAGATGGG
>JAGRKA010000009.1 GCA_020442475.1 Alphaproteobacteria bacterium
TATCGACTTCCGCGCCGGGTTCGACGAACGGGAAAAAGGAGGGGCGGAACCGGACCGGCAAATCATCGATCTTGAAAAAGGCCCGCACGAAATCGGTCAGACAGCCTTTCAGATGGCCCATATGGACATCCTTGTCGATATAAAGGCACTCCATCTGGTGGAACATCGGCGTGTGCGTCATATCCCAATCGGAGCGGTAACAACGCCCGAAACAGATCGTTTTGATCGGCGGCGCATGCTCTTCCATATGACGAATCTGGACGGAGGAGGTATGCGTGCGCAGCAGCTTTTTCGCGCGCTCACCCTGTTCATCCGCATCTTCGGGTAGAAAAAACGTGTCTTGCATCTCGCGCGCGGGGTGGCCGGGCGGGAAGTTCAGCGCGGTGAAATTATGCCAGTCATCCTCAATGTCCGGCCCTTCCGCGACGCTAAAACCCATTGCGCCGAAAATCGTGACCAGCTCTTCCATCGTTTGAGAGATCGGGTGAATATGGCCCTTGCGCTCTGGGCGTACGGACAGGGTAATATCGAGCGTTTCTTCAGCGAGTTTCTGGTCGAGCGCCTGTTTTTTGAGTGCGCTTTCCTGCCGCTCAATCAAGGCGGCGATCTCGTCTTTCAACGCGTTCAGAAGCGGCCCCTGCTCGCGGCGCTCTTCGGGGGTCATTGTACCCAGCATTTTCATCAGGCCGGTAATCCGCCCTTTTTTGCCCAAGGCCGAAACGCGAATATCATCAAGGGCCTGTAGATCGCCCGTTGCCTCGATCGCCTGTGCCAGCTCTGTCTTTAACGCTTGAATATCACTCATAACGCGAAGAGTTATAACCGTTTCATTTCGCTTTTGGAAGCGTTTTAGGCACGCCTACTGCGCGCCGATGATAATGCCCGTTCGCGTGGCAATCTCGGCCAGGCCGCCTTCCAGCATCTCGGCCATGGGTCTGAAATGCCATTTCGGGCCCTCACGGGTGAGCGTCGCCGCAATCACACCGGTTTCAGGGCGTCCCTCAAGGTCTTTGTCCATATTGTAGCGCACAAGCTCGTAATTCGTATCCGCATTCATGACCCGGAGATAAGCGTTGCGGACCTGTCCAAGATTTTGCTCTTTTTCAAAACCCTTATAGACTGAAATCACAAGATAAATCTGCATAACCTCATAGGAAACAGCATGCAAATCTATCGTTACGGTCTCGTCGTCGCCGTCTCCGGCGCCCGTGCGGCTGTCCCCGTGATGCTTGACAGCGCCGTCCAGTATGACGGGGTTATTGTAGAAGACAAAATCCTCATCCGCTTGCGTTTGCCCATGCTTATCGACAAAAAACAGACTAAGATCCAAATCCAGAACGTCCGCGTCAAAAGCGTTTACATCCCATCCAGCGCCGATGATGATATTGTGCAAAGAGGGATCTTTAGCCATCAGGTTCATATCGTCGCCGATGACCACTTTGTTATCGTCGATCTGAACCTCTTTGCCCTCAAAGCGCGTATCGAAAATATCGCTCATAAAATCTCTCTGTTGCGGTTATTGCCGTTTAGGACGTCATCTTCTTAGGATACATGCTTAACCCCTCAGGAGCCAATATATATCGCGTAAATATATATATTGTAGATGACATAGCCCGCCATAAACGCAAACCCGACAGGCTTCGAAATTCGGTTGTAAAAGAGCAGAAGCCCTGCGAACATGACGCTGACCAGTCCGACGATCCATATATCCAGACTGACCAGTTGCGGAGCAAAAGAGCCTTCGACAATCGGTTTTGCAATAGCTGTCAGACCGATGATCATCAGAATATTGAACACGTTCGAGCCGATAATATTGCCCAGAACCATATCGCTATGGCCTTTGCGGCCGGCGATGATAGAGGTGGAAAGCTCCGGCAGGGAGGTTCCCAGCGCGATAACACTCAGCCCGATTACCGCATCGGGAACGCCGATAATCAAGGCGCTCGTTTTTGCGCCGTGAACCAGAAACTGCGCGCCCAGCGCGATCCCGACAAGCCCCATGGCAAGAAACCCATAAGCTTGTGCCGGTTTTGAAAATCCGGGCTCATCCTCTTCGGGCGGCGGCATTTCTCCGCTTTTGGCCATTTTATACTGCAAGGATACATAAACGATCAGAACAGCGACCATCCCTAGCCCCGCCAACCGTCCGATCTCACCGGAAAACAGCAAAAGCCCAAGCAAAACCGTTGCAGCAAGCATCATGGTTAAATCTTTTAAGACGGCCTTCGATTTCGTCACAAGCGGCGTGAAAATCGCGCACAGACCGATTACGAACAGAATATTGGCGATATTGGAGCCCAGCACGTTCCCGAGCGCGATCCCCGGAGAACCCTCAAGGTTGGCCAGAATAGAAACGATCAGCTCCGGTAGGGAGGTACCGAAAGCAATGATCGTGAAACCGACCAGAAGCGGGGAAATTCCAAGCTTTCGGGCGATAAAAACGGAAGAATCTACGGTCCAGTCTCCACCTTTGACTAACAGGACAATGCCTGCGAGCATCGCGCCCGCCGAGAGGATAAGGGCCTGTGATAAAGTCATGTCCATCAATGGTACTCTTTCATACGTGTGAGAGGCAGGTTTGGAGACAATGCAAGCGCATTTTACCCATAGAGACGTTATTCTACTTCTTTCCGTCGCTCCATTCCAGACCGAAACCGAAAGCGCGGTCCATTTCTGCATGGCCGGGGAAATACTCCGTGTAATTGGTTAGTTTAATGCCGCCACGTACATTCTCCAGACCGCCAACGGCACACAGCGAAAGCGCATCATTGTAGGCGCCCAGCGTGACAACCAGATCGTCTTCTCCGGGCACGTCGAGGATAATCTTCGGGTTGATCTGTGCCCAGTTGGGTGCGCCGTCATAAATATAGATATAAACGAGAAGGCGTTGAATTTCGCTCCAATGTGCGCCGTTTACAAGGATATACTCATCATGCCCTTCCGCATCCCCCGTGCGCTCGTCTCCTGACAGGGCGATATAGGGAGGTTCCTCATAATGGCCGAACTTTTCCCCGAAAGCCTGTATGGCTCCTCGGGTACCATCTTTAAGCTCGTACAGGCAGCCTATATCAAGGTCCACGCCCGTACTCGTGGCTTTTTTCAGCAGCTTCCCGAAAAAGCCGGATTGTTCGACAAGGATGTTGTCCCACGCCACGCCGATGAGAATAGACTCGAACCCTTCCGGACCGGGAGACACAGCGATTGACTGGCCGGGTTCGCGGAGAAATTCGCAGTTCTCCGGATCAAAGCTGACCTCACGTTTGCCTGCCGCGCCCAGCGCTGCGCCGTGCCCTGAAAAACTTGCACGACTGCGCGTAGCGTCAATCAGTGAATCGGCGGATGTTTTATCTTTTCCAGACATAGCAAGGCCAGCATAGCACTCCGCCCGCGCTTTGTCATCTAGAGCAAGCAGCAAAGCAGCCCCTCCCCCCTCAAGGGGGAGGAGGTTAAGAGAAAAGCTCTATCCGGCCTTGCGCAGCGGTTTGTATTTAATGCGGTGCGGCTGGTTTGCGTCTTGCCCCATCCGGCGTTTGTAATCAGCCTCGTAATCCTCATAGTTGCCTTCGAACCATGTAACCTGCGAATCGCCTTCAAAAGCCAGAATGTGCGTAGCCAGTCGGTCAAGGAACCAGCGATCGTGCGAAATCACAACCACGCAGCCTGGAAAGCACTCCAGTGCCTCTTCAAGCGCCGCCAGTGTTTCCGTATCCAGATCGTTCGTCGGCTCATCGAGCAGGATTACATTCGCCTCGGATTTCAGCATTTTTGCGAGGTGAACCCGGTTCCTCTGCCCGCCTGACAGATTTTTGACAAGTTGTTGCTGATCCGGGCCCCGGAAGTTAAAGGCGGAGACGTACGCCCGGCTCTGCATTTCGATCTTGCCGAGCTTGATAATATCCGTCCCACCGGAGATTTCTTCCCAGACCGTTTTGCCACCATCCAGAGAATCTCGGCTTTGATCCACATAGCCGAGCTTGACCGTATCTCCAACCTTAAAGCTCCCGGAATCGGGTTTTTCCGTTCCGGTAATCATTTTAAAGAGGGTCGTTTTCCCGGCCCCGTTCGGACCGATCACACCCACAATGCCGCCGGGCGGCAGCTTGAATGACAAATCTTCGATCAAAAGCTGGTCTCCGAAACCTTTGCTGACATGGCTGGCTTCGATCACCAGATCGCCAAGGCGCGGCGGCGTGGGGATAACGATCTGCGCGTTACGCTTATCCAGCTTTTCCGATTCGGCCAGCAAATCTTCGTAGGCCTGTACGCGGGCCTTGGATTTTTTCCGGCGGCCCTCGGGTGTACGCTGGATCCACTCCAACTCCCGGTCGAGGGTTTTCTGGCGGTTTTCCTGCTGCTTTTCTTCCTGTGCCATACGCTTGCGTTTGGCTTCCAGATAGGCGGAATAATTCCCCTCATAAGGAATGGCCCGCCCACGATCGATCTCCAAAATCCAGCCTGTGACGTTGTCGAGGAAATACCGGTCGTGCGTCACCATTACGACTGCGCCCGTATAATCGCCTAGAAAGCGCTGGAGCCAAGCCACGCTTTCGGCATCGAGGTGGTTAGTCGGTTCGTCCAGCAGCAGCAAATCAGGTTTTTCCAACAGCAGCTTGCACAATGCGACGCGTCTTTTTTCGCCGCCCGACAGCTTGTCGATAGAGGCGTCTCCCGGCGGGCAGCGCAGCGCGTCCATAGCGATTTCAACCGTACGGTCTAACTCCCAGCCATCCGCTGCGTCGATTTTTTCCTGTAAATCGCCCATCTCTTCGGTCAGCGCCTCGAAATCGGCATCCGGTTCGGCCATCGCCGCCGCAACTTCGTTATAGCGGTCAACCATGGCTTTAATGTCGCGAAGACCTTCGAGGACGTTTTCCTGTACGTTTTTAGAAGGGTCGAGGCGCGGCTCCTGCTCCAGATAGCCCACGCGTGCGCCTTTGGCCACCCAGGCCTCGCCTGTATAATCCTTGTCTACACCTGCCATGAGCCGCAGTAAGGTCGATTTTCCGGCGCCGTTTGGTCCTAAAACACCGATCTTTGCGCCGGGGAAGAAGCTGAGCGTAACGTTCTCAAGAACTTTTTTCCCGCTTCCATAGGCCTTTGTCAGCCCGTTCATCACATAAACATATTCGTAAGACGCCATGACCCTGCCTTGTTCATTTGGTTGAAATCTGAAAAATCTCTATAGCACGCCCTGTTTGTAACGGGGAAGAGCGCTTTTCCGGAAAAACTCGCTTTTTTCCAATTCTGTTTGACTTTTCGGACCTCTGCCGTATCTTTTTCAGGAATAGGGAGTAAAATATATGCTGACAGTCGAGCAATGTCGGAGCGCCCGCGGTCTTTTGGGCTGGACTCAGCAGGATCTTGCCGAAGCGTCCGGCTTGTCGAAAACGGCAATCAATAATTTTGAAAAGGGCCGTTCGGACATCAAGGCCGAGTCTTTAAATGCCGTGCAGGTGGCATTTGAAAGCGCCGATATTGAGTTTCTTGGCCATGACGGGTTACGCCGGAAAACCGACTATGTCCGAATGCTCAGGGGTGCCGTAGCGATCAACGATATTTTCGGCGATATCAACGCTCTTCTTCGTGAAGGGCGAACGGATATCATGATCCGGAATATGCACGCGGACCTTGAAAAACATATCTTTCCTGAAAAACGGGAGGAGCATATGGCACTGCTGGCCGCATACGGAGAGAATACGCCTGAGCGGCTTTTATGCGCACAAGGACAGCCGGCACCCTCTATTCCGGGGGCGCGGACCCGCTGGTTGCCGGAAGACAGCTTTGAAAAAGGCGTGACGACCTTTCTGTACGGTGACAAGCTTGCGATCGGTCTGTGGGAGCATGTCTTGTTCATGATTGTCAGCAATATGGACGCGTACAAGGCCGAACGCCGCCGCTTCGAAGGCCTTTGGGCAAGCGCGCAGGCACTGCCTGCGGAGGATACGGCCCGTCAAGATAAACGCTCCGGTCATTCATGAGCGAAGACAATCAACCAGCATTCGCCGCTTTTCTGAAACAAACGGGTTGGCGCTGTGAGGCACCGGTATCTTGCGACGTATCGCCGCGCCGCTATTACCGTGTGTCTGGAAAGGGCGCGCAGGCGATCTTGATGGATGCCTCGGCGGCAGAAGACAGGTGCGAGATTTTCGATTTTATCCGGATTGCAAGCTGGCTGAACGATACCGGGTTAAAAGCGCCTGAAATTTTCGATGCGGCGCCGGAGGATGGATTCCTCATTTTGGAAGATTTCGGCGATATCTCGTTCGGTGCTGCCCTTGCTACAGAGAATCCGGCACTTCTTTATGAAACGGCACGATCCGTTTTGGCGCATATGGCCCGGCAGGACTCTGTGAGTCTTGCTTTACCGGATTTTTTTGAGAGCGCTATTTACAAGAAACGGGATCAGTTTATCGAATGGTATGCCCCCCTTGTGCGGCCCGGTGCGCAAAACGCGCTTGACGGCTACCGGGCTGTATGGACAGAAATTGAATCTGCCCTGCCGCCTTGTCCTCAGGGTTTTGTGCATGGCGACTATCATGCGGAAAATCTTATGCGTCTTCCCGGCGCACTGCTTCCGGACCTCAAAAGCCTTGGCCTTCTGGATTTTCAGAGTGCACTCTACGGTCCGCTTCCTTACGATCTGGGCAATCTGCTGGAAGATGCGCGGCGCGATATTCCGTGTGACCTGCGCGAGGAGGCGCTTTCCGGCTATGACGAGCCGTTCCTGCTCTGGTACCGCGTTTTGACAACGCAGTTCCATTGCCGGGTGGCGGGGCTGTTTATCAAGCTGGCGGCAGAGCAGGGCCGCAGCGAATATCTGATCCATGTGCCGCGTTTGCAGCGTTATATCGCAGAAGCACTCGAAACGCCCGTTTTAGAACCCCTGAAGCGCTTTCTTACGCAGGAGGGAATTCATACGGATGTCCCGCTTGATTTGTCCGGGCTTGCACTCGCTGCAAAGGAAGCTTAGAAAGGGGTTCGGGTATCTGAAATGCCCGTCATACAAGAGGAATAAGGAGTTTTCCCATGTCTTTTATTGCTGACCGTCTTAGCCGTATCAAACCATCCCCCACGATTGCCGTTTCGACCAAAGCCAAAGAGCTGAAAGATGCCGGGCGTGATGTGATCGGGTTGGGTGCGGGCGAGCCAGATTTCGACACGCCCGATTTTATCAAGGATGCCGCCATTGAAGCGATCCGCGCGGGGGAGACGAAATATACGGCCGTGGACGGAACCCCGGCGCTGAAAGACGCGGTGGTTGCTAAATTCAAACGGGATAACGGCCTTAACTATAGCCGCGACCAGATCACAATCGGCACGGGCGGAAAGCAGGTTCTCTATAACGCGCTGATGGCTTCCGTCAATCCGGGCGACGAAGTGATTATTCCTGCGCCTTACTGGGTGTCATACCCGGATATGGTCCTGTTGGCCGAAGGCACCCCGGTTCTTGTGGAATGCTCGAAGGAAAACCGCTTCAAGTTGCAACCGGCGGATCTGGAGGCAGCGATCACCCCAAAAACGAAATGGTTGATTCTGAATTCGCCCTCCAACCCGACGGGCGGTGCCTATTCCAAGGCAGAGATGAAGGCGCTGACCGATGTGCTGATGAGGCATCCTCATGTCTATGTCATGAGCGATGACATGTATGAGCATCTGGTTTATGACGATTTTGAATTCTGTACGCCTGCACAGGTCGAGCCCGGCCTTTATGAACGGACGCTGACGACAAACGGTGTTTCGAAGTCCTATGCCATGACCGGCTGGCGGATTGGCTATGCGGGCGGCCCGAAAGAGCTGATCAAGGCTATGGCTAAAATCCAGAGCCAGAGCACTTCCAACCCGAGCTCCGTATCGCAGGCGGCGGCTGTGACGGCTTTAAACGGCGATCAGTCTTTCCTGACCGAGCGTAACGCAGCCTTTCAGGCACGGCGTAACCGGGTGGTCGAGCTTTTGAACCAAGCGGAAGGGCTGGAATGCCTGACGCCGGAGGGCGCATTCTATGTTTATCCGTCCTGTGCAGCTTGTATCGGCAAGATTACGCCGGATGGCAAAGTCATTGAGACGGATGAGGATTTTGTAACCTATCTTCTGGAATCGCAAGGTGTTGCCTGTGTTCAGGGTGCAGCTTTCGGCCTGTCGCCCTATTTCCGGATTTCCTACGCGACCTCAATGGACGCGCTGGAGGAAGCCTGCGCCCGGATTATCCGCGCCTGTGCGGCCTTGAAGGACAAAGCAGAAGCGGCCTGATCCCCGGCGATACGACAGCTAATCCAGCCTGTCGTCCCGTACCCCGGAGGCCTTTCTTTGGAATGACCTGTTATGCCTGTGTTTTCCCGGCCCCGATTTTCGGCTCCTCGCCCTTGAGAAGGCGGTCGATATTCCCCTTATGCCGCCAGAAAACGAGGAGCGCGATCAGGATCGTTATGATCCCCGGCATGGGGCCGTAAATCAGGAAAGCCGCCAGTGGGGCAATTGCGACCGCACACAAGGCGGCGAGAGAGGAAATACGGAAAAATCCGGCGACGATCCCCCATGTACACACGGCCACAAACCCGGCCCACGGCGTAGCCACCAGCAACACGCCCAGCGTTGTAGCCACGCCCTTTCCACCCTTAAATTTCAGCCAGACCGGGAAGCAATGGCCGAGGATGGCGCCAAATCCGAAGGAAAGGGCCATAACATTGTAAAAATCTTCTGAAACTGCTGGGTCCGGCGTATCCTGTATAACAAAAAAGGCAAGCAGAAAAATCGGAATCGCCCCTTTTCCGGCATCCAGAATCAATGTCGCCGCAGCCAGAGCCTTATTCCCCGTTCGCAGCACATTCGTTGCCCCGATATTGCCCGACCCTATTTTGCGGATATCGCCGTAACCAAACAAACGAGCAAGAATAAGACCGAAAGGAACAGAACCAACCAGATAACCCACAATAAAAAGAACGCTCATCCTTCTAATCTCCTACCAGCATATCCAGCACCGCCATACGGGTCGGTATGCCGTTCGCGACCTGCTTGAGGATCAAGCTCCGCGCCGGGTCTTCAGCCAGATCATCACTCATTTGTAAACCACGAACCAACGGCCCCGGGTCCATGATCATAGCCTTGGGCGCAAACCGGTCCACGATCGCCGTAGTCAGGCCGTATTCATTGAAATATGCCGTATCCGAAGCAATCAACGCCGTATCCATGCGCTCCTTTTGCAGGCGCAGCGTCATGATGACATCGGCGCCCGGCAACCCCATTTCAAGGCTTGAAAATTTCTCAACCCCCTCCGCCGGGAGCTTTTCCGGCATCAGAATCTCAGGCGCAATGACCCGCACATGCGCCCCCATGCGCGTTAGAAGCTCTATGTTAGAGGAGGCCACGCGGCTATGTGCGATATCGCCGACAATGGCGACGCAGAGCCCCTCCAGCGTACCGAAATGCCGGCGCATGGTGAGCGCGTCCAGCAAGGCCTGCGTCGGATGCTCCCGCCAGCTATCGCCACCGTTAATCACCGGGCAGGGAGCGCGTTTTGCAACAACGAGCGGCGCGCCGTATTCGCTATGACGCATAACGATCGCATCCGGCTTCATAGCGCAGAGCGTGTCGATCGTATCGAGAAAATTCTCGCCCTTGGACAAGGAGCTTGTCTCAAGATCCCAGTTCACAACCTCAGCGCCCAGCCGTTTGGCAGCCATCTCAAACGAGATCAAGGTCCGGGTCGAGTTCTCGAAAAACAGGTGCAAAATCAGCTTATGCCGGAGCCGCTCGCGGTCCCAGTCTTTTTCCTGCAAAGCCCGCACGTAAAACTCTGCCCGGTCCAAAATGGCCAGAATAGCGTCCTTATCAAGTGCGTCTATGCCGAGTAAGTGTTTCATGATCAGATATACCCCGGGTGCAGGATTTACGAGTGTCGCTTCATTTTGACCCTAAGGGCAAATTGCAAAAAGTCCAGCCCTGTTTTAAGGCCCCGGCTTTCTATGCCTTATTAAAATTCATGCCCGCCCCTATTCACACAGCGCAAGTGATTGTGTAGGATAAGCTCCGATCTACTGAATGAGGCGCCTCATGGTCCATTTTACACTGCCGCAGCACTCGAAAATCACCGGAGAGGGGAAAAAGCACCAAGCCCCGGAAGGCGCGGCGCACAAACGTGTTTTTAAAACATATCGCTGGAATCCAGACGATGCGGATAATCCCCGTATCGATGAGTTCGAGATTGATCTGGATAAATGCGGCCCGATGGTTCTGGATGCGCTCATCTATATCAAGGACAATATCGATTCGACCCTGACCTTCCGGCGCTCCTGCCGGGAAGGAATTTGCGGCTCCTGCGCGATGAATATCGACGGGACGAATACGCTGGCCTGCACGAAGGCGATCGAGGATTGCAGCGGCGATATCAAGATTACGCCTTTGCCGCATATGCCGGTCGTTAAAGACCTCGTCCCCGATCTGAACCATGTTTACGCCCAATATACGAGCATCGAGCCGTGGATGAAGACCGAAAGCCCCGCGCCTGAGCGTGAGCGGCTACAATCGGCGGAAGATGCGAACCTCCTTAACGGCGAGGACGGCCACGGCCCTGCCGGCTGTATTCTATGCTTTTGCTGCTCGACCTCCTGCCCGTCCTACTGGTGGAACGGCGACCGCTTCCTCGGCCCGGCCATCCTGCTTCAGGCTTATCGTTGGATTGCAGATACGCGCGACGAGGCTACCGGGGAGCGGCTGGATGTACTGGAAGACCCTTTCAAGCTCTATCGCTGCCACACGATCATGAACTGCACCAATACCTGCCCGAAGGGCCTGAACCCGGCCAAGGCAATCGCCGAGATCAAAAAACTGATGGTTGCCCGCAGATAACATTTATATATCAATATCTTATGAGCATTCCGTTGACACAAGGCACCCGAGTCGCGGATAATGATCTTAAAAAAAGAGCTTATAAAAAAGCATACATATATAAAGAGGGTGTCATTATGAACAACAGGCTATCTCAGCCCGCAGCGCGGGTCCGCAGTGATTTTTCGTATACGCTAACCGAAGCTCTTCATTATCTTTACATGATCGAACTGGATGGCGCCGGACTAGCAGATATGGCCTGCGCCTTGATAGAGCGCGCGCAAAGCCTTGTTGATGAGAGCGAAAAAACGAGATGGAAAAGCGTGCAGGAAGATGAGTTGGATCAAACAATCCGTCAAATGGATTTCGCCGATTATCTGGCTTCGTCGGCTGAAAAGCGTCTGGAGCTGCTCTCTACGTCCGATCCGGAATTGTCACGACACCAGAGCGAATACAGGCGGATCAAAAACACGATCCATATGATGTATAATATTGCAGACATGCCCGAAGACGAAGAGCCGGACTACGAAACGACACTGGGATTTATAGGGGAAATCGAAGATGAGCTGCTCTCTCAGGGGATAGGCCGGGAAGTTCTGGCCCGCGTTTTTGCCGATTGCGCCTTCATTTGCGCCAGAAGCGCTCCGGTTGAAAAATTCATAGAATTCTGCACGGACCTTCTGGAGACATTTGGGGAAGACGGCGTTTTTGAACCGGCTCCCGATCAGGGTATGAATTATGCCGCCGGAATCCTGCTACAGGCTCTCCATATCCCGTCTTCAAGCTGTATCCATTGACGAACGGGTGAGGCACGCTTAAAACCGTGTCATGGTGACGACACACCCTTTACGTATTATCTTTATGGGAACACCGGATTTCGCGGTGCCCGCCTTACGTGCGCTTGATGAAAGCGCGCATGAGGTCGTCTGCGTTTACACCCAGCCCCCCCGGCCCAAAGGACGCGGGCATATGCTCCAATCTTCTCCTGTCCATCTTTACGCGCAAGATCATGGAATTGAGGTCCGTACACCCCGCTCCTTGAAAAATAAGGACGCGCAAGATGAGTTTATCGCGCTAAATGCCGATATCGCTATTGTCGCCGCCTATGGGCTTATTCTTCCTAAACCCGTGCTGGACGCACCACGTCACGGTTGCCTGAATATTCACGCTTCACTTCTGCCACGCTGGCGGGGGGCATCCCCTATCCAGCGGGCAATCTGGGCGGGCGATGCACAGACGGGCGTAACGATCATGCAAATGGATGAAGGGCTGGATACGGGCGGCATGATTGCCGCACACGCAATCGCGATCACAGGCAAGACGACGGCGTCTTCCTTGCATGATGCGTTGTGTGATATCGGCGGGGCGATGATTCTTGAAACGGTCAACGCACTGGCAGCGGGTAAAACGCTTCCGGCAACGCCGCAGGACGATGCACAAAGCATCTACGCACCGCTCCTGACCAAAGAAGACGGACGGATTGACTGGCACAAAAATGCTACGGAGATTGACAGGCAAGTCCGCGCCTTAAACCCTTGGCCGGGTGTATGGACGGAGACAAAAAGCAGCGAACGCCTGAAAATTCTGGAAGCCCGCCCTGTCTCTATGCCCTACCCCGATTATATCGGCCTGTTGTGCGGAGAGGGAGAAGCAGCAGGAACACTCCTCGATAAAAAAGGCCTGACCTTATGCGGTGGTCGGACGGTTCTACAAATCATAAAGATCCAGCCCGCCGGCAAGAAGCCTATGGATATCGCCTCAGCCCTTAATGGTGGCTACGTTACAATCGGGGATGTTCTGGCATGAGCGAAAATCATGCCGGATTTCTAGCCATCGCCATGTGGTCTGTGGCTAATCTTCTGATTACCTTCACGGGTGATACGCCGTCTTTCCTGCTTGGATTTTTAGTCATGGTTCCCGGCGGATTGCTTTTGCTTTTCGCCGATTTAAGACAGGGACAAAAATTGCGGCATATCTATAAGCAGCCGCTTCCCGTTTATGTGATTACGCTGGGTGGAATCGGCGGCTACATCATGCTGCATTATCTTGCTTTTAAAATGGCCTCGCCGTTCGAGGTTAATGTCCTCGATTATACATGGCCGTTATTCCTTATTATATTCTCTGTTTTTATGCACAAAATTTCTTTATCGCCCTTTCATGTTGCGGGCTTGCTTATGGGGTTTTGCGGAACAGTTTTTTTGTTTCTCCATGGCATAAAAGGTTTTAACCCGGAAGAAGGACTAGGCTATATCCTCTCTCTTACGGGTGCCGCGCTCTTTGGCCTTTATAGCGCTTTGACAAAAAAACACAGCCTCCCGCCCGGTTTTATCGGGCTTGTTTTTATTCTGGTTGGCAGCTTTTCCTTGCTTCTCCATCTGGGGTTTGAAGACAGGTTTTGGCCCTCTACGCTTCCTGTCTGGGCGGCGATCAGCGGCCTCGCCATTATTCGTATCGCTTATGCTCTGTGGGATTACGCCATGACGGGAGAAGATACTGCCATGCTGGCATCCTTGTCTTATCTTTTGCCGCTAACTTCAACGCTGCTGTTCATCGTATTTGACCGAGTGCCCCTCACGCCATGGACAGGGTTGGGCGGCATACTGATTATCGCAGGATGCCTGACAGTCAATTACACGAAGCTGCGCAGCATTTTGAATTGGGGCCGGGCATGATGCAACGCTATAAACTTACTATCGAATATCGCGGGACGGATTACGCAGGCTGGCAACGCCAGAAGGACGCCCGCTCTATCCAGCAGGAAATCGAAGAGGCGATCTTCGCCTTTAGCGGTCAGGACGCTACGATTCACGCCGCCGGTCGGACGGATGCGGGCGTCCATGCGCGCGGGCAGGTCGCCCACGTTGATCTGTCCCCTCTTAAAAAGCCCATGGACCCGTTCGAAATCACAAAAGCGATCAATGCGTTCCTAATTGAAAAATCTATATCTGTCCTCTCTGCAGAACCAGTAGAGGAAGATTTTCATGCCCGTTTTGCTGCACAAAATAAACTTTATATCTACCGTATTTTAAATCGCCCTGCGCTGGCCGCGCTTGAAAAAAATCTGGTATGGCATGTTAAACAACCACTTGATGTCCGCGCCATGCACGAAGCTGCGCAGATTTTAACAGGCTATCACGATTTTACGACCTTTCGCGGGTCGCAATGTCAGGCGAAATCTCCGGAACGTACGCTGGACCGGCTTGATATTTACGAGCGTCCTTATGATTCCTGCGGTGGGTGCGAGATTATCATAGAGGCGGAAGCGCGGTCCTTTTTGCATCATCAGGTCCGTAACATGGTCGGCACGCTATCCCTGATCGGTCTTGGAAAATGGACGGCAAAAAATCTGGGCGACGCTCTCAAGGCCTGTGACCGAACGCAAGGCGGCCCCAGCGCGCCGGCGGCAGGCCTCTATCTGGTCCGTGTGGATTATTGATCGAAACCCGGAAAAGAATGGAACTAACGGCGCCCGAACTCCCAGGCCTTATCGTCATCAATACGGCTAACCGTAATTTCATACTCTCCGCCCTTACGGAGACGGGAAAGGACGGCATCTCTATCGGAGTTTTTATGGCTTTTGCTCGCGGCCTTATCAAAAACCTGTGCAGGTGCGTATATGGGACTATCCGGAGAAATATCCTGCGGGAAAAAATTCCCCCGGTCATAATAATGAGCTTTTTGACCAACGCCAGGCTTTTGCAGACGAAGCTTCGTCCAGCTATTCCCGTTAAACAGGATGCTGATGGATTCACCTGTTTTCTTGATGTCCGCCAGAAAATAAAGCGGACTTTTTTCATACCGTCGTACTCTAGACATAGGACACTCCTTTTTAGGGGAGTGTCCTAGCACAAAAAAACACTATGTCAATAATTTTATGGGAAAATTAGTTTAAAGCGAGTCCTGCTGCTCCAGATGAGCAAGCAACACTTCGACCTTACCGCCGCCACGCTGGATCACGGATGCGAAATCAGAGCGTTGGGTAACACCCATACTGACGCCCTCGACAATTACGTCGATAACCTTATAACGGTTATTTTTGTGACGGACCCGCCAATCAACCTGAATTTCCGGGCCGCCGCCATCCGGCACGATAAACGATGTAACCAGTACGTCTGTTTTTCCTTCCGCACGCGATGAGCGCACTTCGACTTTCTCACCTTTATATTCGCTAAAACGGGAGGAGTAGACATCGACAACCATGTCACGGAACAGCTCCAGATAACGCTTTTGCTCTTCTGCTGTTGCAACGCGCCAATAACGACCCAAAGAAAAGCGTCCGATCGTGTTCATATCGAAGCTGTCTTGTAAGAGGGTACGGAACTCTTTTTTTCGTTGGGTTTCCGTTAGGGTCGTATCGCTTAAAAACGTAATGCCACGGCGGGCCGTATCACTGATGAAGTCTTCGGCCCCCTGAAGAAGAGCTGTATTTTCATCCGTGCTGACAAGGGAGATCGCTCCTCTAAAAGACGCTCCGGCGGTAAAAGAAGGGGGGGAAAGCACCCCGGCCAGCGCGCCGGTTGCCGTCCCCACGGTCAACAGTGCCACACCTCCCAAGGCCGCCAAAACCAAGTTTCGACTAGACATAGAACACCTCTTCATATTTGAAAACCGACTTTTAAAAATCGTCATAATCCGGGATCGCAACAGCACTGTTTTCATCCCTGACCATAGCTTCGCGACGCTGATAGTACGTACTGCGCACGGCTGCATAATAGTCAATGGAACTATGCTCAAGGTCAGCCAGAACATCCAGAAGCGATTCACGCAAAACCAGATAATCCGCCCCGACTTTCGTATAGTAAAGCCACTCCTGATCCGTGTTAAACAGATACCAGCGCAAAGGATCGGCTAAAGAGTCGACCGCATATCCGGCATAATCCCGCAAAGAGGACGGGCCAAGAACGGGCACGACCAGATAAGGACCGTGACCGACCCCCCAGACGCCAAGTGTTTGGCCGAAATCTTCCTGCTCATATTCTATGCCTTCACGGCCCGCGATGTCAAAAATACCGCCAACCCCGATCAGCGTATTAACCGCCGTGCGTACTGCGACATCACCTGCTCCATCGACATCGCCCTGCAAAAGCTGGTTTGCAAATGTCACCGGGCTTTTAAGATTTCGTAGAAAATTGCTGAAACCCGTCCGGGCGGGTTTGGGTACGGCGGCCCGGTATCCCTTAACCACCGGATGAATTACGGCGTCATCAACTGCATTGTTAAAGGCAAAAACTTTCCGGTTGGAGGATTCAAAGGGGTCTGAAATCTCAACAACGTCACCTAAAGCACCGCTGTCCTGGCCCTGCTGCGCGGTCGTGCCGGCACAAGACGCCAAGAGAACTGTGGCCATGCACAGACTCACCCATAATAATAAGCTGTTTTCCTTCATCTCATACCGTACGGACCGTATGGCCTTCGCTCTCACTCCAAGCATTTTACACCCTCAATATCTGGTTTATATTCTCTATTAAGTCAAGTCTGGAAATACGCAGGGAACACAGCTTGTTAGTTAGTTCATTCCTAGTAAAACACAGCCGGCTTACTAAAATCTTAACAAACACGGGCTCCCTATAAAATGAAGGAAAAGGCGGGAGTCGAATAAACAGATATATCCTTTTCCCTCCTATTTTTAAGGGGCACCCGCTGGAAAGCGAACCTTTCGCGCTCCCTTACTGTGCCGCAACACGGCCTTCTAAAAGCCTGATTTGCTCTTCGTAGCGTAAGCGCTGAAGCTCTTTATCTTCCTGAGCCTCTTTCAATTGCTGCTCGAGCGCAGAAAGACGGCCAAGCTGGGCCTCGTCTGTTACGCGCGGGTCAAACAACATGGATTCCAATTCTTTTTTCTCCACATCGCACTGCGCGCGTTCTTTCTGGATTTGCTGCCCAAGCCGCTTAATCTGACGCTCAGCTTCATTAAACTGCATGGTGGCCTGCTCAAGATTCCAGTTTTCGGAAGAGATGCTCAGCCGCTCATGCTCAGACTCTTTCAAGGCGCTCTCCAGCTCATCATTCAAGGCAGCATTTTCCGTTTTCAATTTTTGCAGTTCATCTTCGAGCCGCGAAATTGTCTCCCCATAGCCTCCGGGAACACCTGCAGGCTCAACACGGTCGAGTGTCTCGGATGTGAGGTCCAGCTCTGCCTTTGCAACTTCGCGGTTAATTTTCATTTCCGGTGTCTTATAGCGGACAGGTTCCGCAGATTTCACAGGAGGTACGGCCTTTACATCTTCTAAAGGCCGGCCATTTGTCGATTCAGACATGTCTGCCTGATCCGTATCCATTTCTCTATCAATAGGTGAAAGCGTATCAAGCGCAGCAACCTTTTCATTTTTCTCGACAGGCATAGCTTGCGGATCTGTAGGCGCCGGCAACAGACTTTCATTTTCTCCGGCAGGGGGCATAGCCAGCATTTTCCGTGAAGAAGAGGGACGCTCGTCTATAGCAATGATATCCGGATTATTGGCAATGTCCTCAGCCAATTGTTCCGAAAGGCGCTTCCGGGAAGAGGGTGCGGCATCGGTGGAGGGCACTGCTGTACCAGATTTGGCCTCCGCACCGATCGGAGCCAAAGCTGCCATGTCCGGTTCCGGAACACCCGGCAATTCAGGCAGGACCTCCTGAATCGGAACATTTTGAGTTTCAGCCTGCTCATAGGCGATGGACTCATTCATCCTGAAGATTTCGGCCTCCGGTGCCGGCGAGGGTGTTATGCCTGAACCCGCATCCGCTGTTTGAGGCGCCGCTGTCTTCGCTGCCGGTGCGGCATTGAAAGGCCCGCCCGCCATGCAGCGTTCAAAATTCTTGGCTGCTGCGGCAAAGCCGGTCAGGTAAAAGCGGAAATGGTTTTCTTCGATCTTCATATCCAGAACAGGCGACTGGCTCAGCGCCTTGTAGAAATCCTTCTGCCCCTTCAGGCGGATACTCAAAGTGCTCTGCTGGGCCGCTTCCGCGCTCAGCATTTTGCTTTCCACGCCGGGAACGCTCAGGGACACGTCATAGGTTTTTCCTGTTTCAAACACATTTTGCCGGAAATCGACATTCAGGGTTTCAACCCAGTTTCCCGAACCGTCAAAGCGCATGATGTAGTGATTGTTGAATTCGCTTTGGACAAAGCACTGTGCCGCTCCGCCTGCCGCCGTTACGCCGGGGGTGGAACCGGATGTCCAAGCCTGTACGGGATAAAAAGAAATCTCCGGCTCTGTCGCCGATGCTGCACCGCTTGCCATGGAAACTAAAAGAGCTGCGCCTGCCGCAGCCTTAAGAAGAGAGTATCTGAAACCTGTTCGTGCCATAATCGCCTGTCCCGAAATATGATAAATCCCGCATGCGAGTCGCGGGCGCCCTCCACACACTAACATTGTGGCCCGGCCCGTCAATCCCTTTTAACCCTTCAAAAGCATCAGAAAAACGATGTTATAGGCCTGTGCCCCCTTTTCTAAATCAGCTTATCGGGTAAAATGAAGCTGTTACACAGCGAATCAGTTTTTGGAGGCCTTATGTCCCTGGACGACATCACGAAAAATATTCAGCAAAAAATGGCGATGGCTGCGGGCCTTCAAGCCAAAGTTAAGTTCGATTTCGGTGATGACGGGCTGGTTTTTGTCGATACGACCCAAAATCCACCCCTGATTTCCCATGATGACGGCGATGCTGACACTGTTCTGGCCTGCTCAATCGATACTTTTCAGAAATTAATGAACGGAACGCAGGACCCTAATATCGCCTTTATGACCGGTAAGCTCAAAATCAAGGGCAATATGGGATTGGCCATGAAACTGAACAGCATTCTTGAGGATTAGCGTTTCAACATGAGCGGTAAAAAGCTGAACGGATCGGGAAAAGGTACGGACGGGAAAAATTCTCCACCCCCCGGTGTTATCGAATTCCCGTCTTCGGCAGAGCGTGCCCGGCGGCGCAAAGAACAAGAAGAAGACGAGAAAAGGATTCGCGCCGAATACAGAGCTGCTCAAAAGGCTGCAACGGGACCGCTTTTCAATATCGGGAATATTCCGCCCTTCGCCCGGTTTTTTTGTGCCGCGATCATTGTCGCGCACGTGATTCTGTTCGTTTTTCTGGATGCGGGGGAGCGGCTTAAAATTCTGTACGATCTCGGCTTTATTCCAGGCGCCTTTACCGGCACCTATGAAGGGCACTGGACGAACTGGCTCTCTCCGTTCACCCACATGCTGATTCACGGCGGCTGGATGCATATGGCGATTAACGCACTGATGGGGCTGGCGCTGTGCACTTTCTTCGAGCGGCATTTCGGGACGCGTACAGCAGTTTTGTTCGTTCTACTCTGCGGCCTGAGCGGCGCACTTATCTATTTTGTGCTTAACCCGTTTACCACGGCCCCGGTTATAGGTGCCTCCGGTGCGACAAGCGGCCTTTTTGCCGCCGTACTTTTGTTGCTCTCACAAAATGGACAAATGGGCCAGATTGGACGGAAAGGCCCTTGGCCTATAATTGCAATCTGGGCGGTTCTCATGACGCTGATCGGCCTGATAGGCGGCGGCGGAATCGCCTGGCAAGCGCATCTGGGCGGCTTTTTGGCCGGGGCAGGCCTGACAGCTTTGATGCTGAAAGGAAAGTTAAAGCTTTGATAAGAGCTGGTTATGCTTGATGATAATAAAACAATTGTAACTCCTCTTGTTTCTGCGGCTTTTTTACAAGCCTTTCATCAGTATCCTGAACAGCATAAGAAATGGATAAATATATCTTTCAAATTAGGCAGTAAGCTGCCTAATTCCTCATTATTACAATCTATGCAAGACGCAGGCCACTTAGATCTTTTGTTAAGGTGTATGGAAAAAGAGCTTTCAGAAAACGCATGCAGCGAAGATTTTTATTTATTTTCTCACCTCCTTTTTCTTTCAGAGCTTTGGATCGGTCATGTATATGAAATTATTCGGGTTACAAAGGAACGGAAACTTATACCTAAAAGTCTAGATTTTGAAGCATTAGCACATGATTTTCGCCTTCTACGTATACCAATTGAAAAGCATGAAATTGCTCAAGATAACCAGTTAAGAGGGGAGCTTTTTCTAGAAAAAACCCCTCCTAAAACAAGTGACCGCCCTCAGAGATACTCTAAAGATGACATTAAACGTGGTTACAAAATGGTAAAAAGGGTTTCAGAGACTGGTTCTGCCATGTGGCTTACAATTGATATTAAGAATCAACAATCTCGGTGGATTGAGCGGTTGAGTTTATCTGAAAAAATTTTAACCCTCAATTTTTAGACAAAGATATAAAATATCTTTTTGCCTCAGATTGGCCAACAGCTTTATCATTAGCGTTTTTTCCCCTGTTTCAGCAAAACTCGGATATGCGGCATACCGGTTTTCTCCTCATATTTCTCGTAATATTGTTGATGATAATCCTCACCTTTCCAGAAAGTTCCAGCCGGCTCGATCGTTGTCGTAATCTGTTTTTTAAACATTTTGTTCATCTCAAGATAGTCGATCATATCCTGCGCAGCCTTTTTCTGCGCTTCGTCATGATAATAAACGACCGACCGGTATTGCGGGCCAAGATCAACGCCCTGACCATCTATCTGCGTCGGATCATGTGCCTTGGTAAAGAAAAATTCCAGCAAATCACGATAGCTGACTTTCGCGGGATCGAACGTGACCTCAACGGCCTCAGCATGGCCGGTTGTTCCAGTCGTAACATCCCGGTAAGAGGGCGCGTCCAGATCTCCGCCCGTATAGCCGACCCGCGTATATAGCACACCGTTCAGCGCCCTGAATTCGCTTTCAAGGCACCAAAAACAGCCGCCTGCGAATGTCGCAACAGGATAGTTTTCCGGCTTTTTATCCATCAGATCGGCTCCTTTCATCATGGCGGCCTGCGGTGCAGATAAGGCCAGTACGGCCAAAACCGTACCTGTAACAACCAATAATATGGCGTTCCTGAAAAATCTCATAGCGCAGCACCTCCTTAAGCTTTTATTCGGCTCCGGGCAAAAAAATGTTACAAAGGAAGATATGAAGAAAGATACGACAACATATTCTCCTAATTTTGATGAACGGGCGAACGGGCAGTCCCCATCCATTGTGTTGCTCCATTATACGGGCATGCGCACAGCCTGTGAAGCGCTGGAGCGGCTTTGTGACCCGAACGCCAAGGTCAGCGCACACTATGTCGTAGATGAGGATGGACACGTACGGGCGCTTGTCGTGGAGGATAAGCGCGCCTGGCATGCCGGCCTGTCCTTCTGGGGCGGTGAAAGAGACATCAATTCGGCCTCGATAGGCATTGAAATCGTTAATCCGGGACATGAATTTGGCTACCGGGTTTTTCCGCAGGCGCAGATTGACGCCGTGATTGCTCTTTGCGCAGATATCAAGGCCCGCCAAAATATACCGACCGATCGGTTTCTTGCACATTCTGATGTATCTCCGGCCCGAAAAACCGATCCCGGTGAGCTTTTTCCTTGGGAAGAACTTGCTGCAAAAGGGTTTGGTCTCTGGCCCTCCGCGCAAGAACGAGAGGAAGACAAGCAGGCTGCCTCCGAATTATGTGCGGACCCAGAGGTTTTTAAGAGCGCTCTAGTAAAATTTGGGTATGATCCGGATGTACGAGCAGATATCCTGACAACTGCCTTTCACCGGCATTTCTGTCCGGACAAAATCCTGCAAGGCGCTTCGCCTCATGTTCCAAATGAGGATAGTGCCGTACGTCTTTTATCGCTCCTGCGGCAAAAGGGCGTACGTACGGCTTGAAAAAACCTGAAAATCAAGGCATAGTGCCGCCATACCAGAAGATCGGATGGCTGCCCCGTTTCATGTGCTTTGGCGCGTAAGACGGGGAGGAAAGTCCGGGCTTCACGGAAAAACGGCGCCGGGTAACGCCCGGGCGGCGCGAGCCGACAGACAGTGCAACAGAAAGTAAACCGCCTTGTTCCGGTGCTTCGGCTCCGGTACGGGGTAAGGGTGAAAGGGTGCGGTAAGAGCGCACCGCGCCTCTGGCAACAGCAGGCGGCACGGTAAACCTCGCCGGAAGCAAGACCAAATAGGGGCGGCTTATGATGATTTTTCCGCATCGTCGCCCGGGTCGGTCGCTTGAGGCTGCCGGTAACGGTGGTCCCAGATGAATAGCCATCACGCCCTGCAAACCTCCTGGAGGCTTGCGTTAAAGGCGTACAGAACCCGGCTTACAGATCTTCTGGTATTTTTTCTACAATAAAAGCGCTTACTCGAAACACAGCGCTTTGGTGTCAGTCCCGCCTTCCGGTTTGAAATGACCCTGAATAACGATCTCACCTTGATCGATCCGGGTCCGGCAGGAGAAGATCGGCACCAGCGTCCGCAAGGTCAGCTCAAGCTTCCGGCCCGGCCAGAACGGCCCGTAAGAGCAAAATTCCGCCCGGTCGGTCGGGTACCCTGTTTCAGGATTGGTAGACCCGGCCTCAAGCAGCTTGAAGTTGGAACGGTGACGGGCTCTGATCCCATCGTCACGCGTATAATAATCGGTCGAAAAGCTGCCATAAACGCTGTAAGGCGCCTCGTTGCGCAGGACGAAGCAAATCGGGTCCTGCACGATATCCAGATTTTCGTTCTGGGCGCGAGCAAGGAGCGGAAAAACCAGCATAAACATCAGCGCGAAGATAAAAATTCTCATTTCTTTATTATATCAGAGCGTACGCTCAAGAGATAGGGGAAGCGATTGTGCGGCGCGTTGAAAGCTGTTGCGCGCTCTTGAGCTTTCGCCTGCGCTGACTGTATAGTCGGGCTATGGAGACGGACATCGAGATTGAAAACGAACAGGCGATGGAGGCGGCTGCGCAGCGCCTTGCAGGCTACCTTGAAAACGGCGATATTGTGCTTTTACACGGGCCGCTGGGTGCGGGAAAAAGTGTTTTCGCCCGCGCCCTTATCCGTACGCTTTCGGGCGACCCGGCTCTCGAAGTGCCCAGCCCTACTTTTACGCTCGTCCAATATTACGAAAGCGAAAAAGGCCCGCTCTGGCACTATGACCTTTACCGGATCGAGGATTATGAAGAGATTTTACCTCTCGGCTGGGAGGACTCTCTGGCCGATGGAATTACGATCGTGGAGTGGCCGGAGCGGCTTGGCCCCCTGAAACCTCTTCATGCTCTGGACATTCATATTCACCCGGTTCAGGATAAACCGGAAAAACGGATTCTCCGTATGGATAGTGACAGGCTGTCTGTATAAAGGATGATAAGATGAATGGACCTTCACAAGCTTTTGTTCTGGCGGCCGGCCTTGGAACGCGTATGCGGCCCCTGACCGATGAGCGCCCAAAGCCGCTGGTGGAGCTGGCCGGACGCTCGTTACTGGAACGTACGCTTGACCATCTTGAGGCGGCTTGCATTTCGGATGTTGTGATTAACACCCATTACAAGGCCGATCAGATTGAAACGCGGCTAAAGGAGCGGACTGCGCCACAAATCAGCCTCTCATTCGAGCCTGAATTGCTGGAGACGGGCGGCGGAATCAAAAAGGCTTTACCTCATTTCAATGGTGATTTTTTCGTGCTGGGTGGTGATGGATTCTGGGAGGATCGGCCCGATGCCGAAAACGGCAACGCGCTGCACGCGCTGGCACAGAGCTGGCGGCCCGAAGAGATGGATATCCTTATGCTTTTACAGCCTGTGGAGCGTATGGCCCTCACGCAGGGCATTGGAGATTATCATCTGGATGCCCAAGGCCGGGCCGTACGTGCGCACGACAAAAGCGGTGCGTACATGTTTACAGGTATGCGGATCAATAAGCCGGATATTTTCAACAATACGCCGGAAGGCCCCTTCTCTTATCTGGATTTGATGGACGAGGCCCAGCGCAAAGGAAGACTCTACGGGCTGGTTTATCGAGGGGACTGGCATCATATCAGCACACCCGAAGATGTCGAACGCGTACAGGCCGCTATCCTTTCCCGCATGGCTGCCCCCAAACGGGCCATGCCATGAGCGCTGAAAATAATCAAAGCGTACGTACGGACACTCACAGATCAGGGCTTTTTTCCATCCCGGCAGGTATCCCTTTCGCGCGGGCGCTCGCTGCACAACTGCTTTTTGAAACGCAGGACAATCCTGAAAACCTCTCCCGCTATAAGATTCTGCTACCGACACGCCGGGCCTGCCGTACGCTGCAAGAGAGCTTTCTGCGCCTGAGTGAAAAGCAAGCGGTTTTGCTACCGCGTTTACAACCGCTTGGCGATGTTGACGAAGATGAATTGTCTTTGAGTTTAGCCGGGCAGGCAGGCCTTTCAAAATTTTTAGAGATCCCGCCTGCCATGCCGCCCTTGCAGCGCCAAATTTTGCTAGCGCGACTGATTGCCGGACGGCAGGATTTTACGCAAGGATTCGATCGGGCATTAGCCTTGGCCGCCGCTTTGGGGTACTTAATGGACCAGATCCACACTGAAGGATTGGATATGGCGGATATGGCCGCCCTGGTCCCTAATGAATTCGCCTCCCACTGGCAAATTACGCTGCGCTTTTTGGAGATTCTGAGCATCGAGTGGCCGAAAATTCTGGCGGAAAGCGGCCTGATTGAAGCAGCAGACCGGCGCAACCGTTTAATGAACGCGCTGAGTGATTTCTGGGAAGAGAATCCACCCGAAATGCCGGTTATAGCTGCCGGATCGACAGGCTCAATTCCTGCAACGGGCCGTTTGCTGGGGGTTATAGCCGGTCTTCCACAAGGGCGGGTTGTTCTGCCGGGGCTGGATACGCAGATGGATACGCAAAGCTGGGACGCGCTCGAGGAAACGCATCCCCAATTCGGTCTGAAACAGCTTTTGGAGCGCATTGCCGTTTCCCGCCAATCCGTAAAACTATGGCCTGCACAGGATTATGGTACCGGACCGGCGCGGCGTATGCTGGCATCGGAAATTATGCGCCCGGCAGCAACAAGCGCGCGCTGGATGGATTTAGGACAGGATGCGGCGCAAAAACCGCTTTTGGAAGCAGCGCTGGCCGGGATATCCCTTTATGAATGCGATCATGAGCGGGATGAGGCCGAGTTGATCGCCCTCCTGATGCGGGAAACGCTCGAGACACCGGGCAAAACGGCAGCGCTTGTTACCCCTAGCCGTACTTTGGCGCAAAGGGTACGGGCCGCAGCAAAGCGCTGGAATATCGCACTGGACGATTCGGCAGGGCGACCTCTGTCCCGAACGCAAGCCGGAACGTTTGCTTTGGCCGTTCATGAGGCAGCCAGAACGGCCCTTGCGCCCGTTGCGCTTTTGTCTTTGCTCAAACATCCGCTTTGCCGGACCGAACTCGATCCCGTCATCTACAAGGCTGCTATAACCGCACTCGAAAAGGATGCTTTGCGCGGTATGCGGCCCGCTCCCGGATTGGAAGGGCTAGCCGCACGGCTGGGCCAAAAACCATCTCTCTTAGAGACGCTTGAAACAGCCCTTGGGCCTTTATGTGCATTATATGAGACAGGTAGGTCCTTGGATTTTGGGGCCTTGCTGGATACACATTTACGGGTCTGTGAAGCGCTTTGCACTGATCCGGCACTCCTTTGGAGCAATGAGGATGGCCGCGCGCTCGCAGGCCTTTTCACGGCACTGGTCGAACAAGCGCCCTTTATGCCTGCCGTAACACCCCACGCCTATGGTGCCGCGCTAGAACAGCTTACCGGGCAAGTGACGATCCGGCCCTCTTACGGGATGCATCCGCGCTTGATGATTCTGGGCCAGCTTGAAGCCCGTCTGATTGAGGCTGATTTTGTCATTTTAGGCGGGCTGAATGAGGGAACATGGCCGCCGGAAACGGGTCATGACCCGTTTATGTCTCGGCCCATGCGTCGGGACTTTGGTCTGCCTACACCTGAGCGTGCGGTAGGGCTGGCAGCTCATGATTTTACGCAAGGGCTGTGCATGGAAAATGTTGCTCTGACCCGTTCACGAAAGGTTTCAGGTGCGCAGAGCGTTCCTGCGCGCTGGCTGCAAAGGCTGGATACGATTCTGGAAGCTGCCGCTCTTCCGCGCCATATTTTGACCCGCTTTGAACCTGTGGCATGGGCTAAAGCCATGGATCATGTCACAGCCTTTTATCCGGCAGCCCGCCCTGCACCGCGCCCACCCCTCGAAAGCCGGCCCCGCCGTCTGTCCGTGACAAAAATCGAGACATGGCTGAAAGATCCTTATGCGATTTATGCTCGCCATATCCTTAAGCTCACTCCTCTTGACGATCTTGATAAACAGCCGGATGCCGCTCTTTATGGGCAGGTTTTGCATGCCATACTTGATCAATTCGCGCGCGATTTCCCGGATGCTCTGCCGGATGATGCTGCAAATAGGCTCGAAGAGATCGCCAGGGCTGTGGTTGCCGAGCACCACGATGATCCGGCGCTTTGGAGCTTTTGGTGGCCACGTTTTTCGAAAATCGCGCACTGGCTGGCCGAACATGAAAAGACATGGCGGGGGGATGGCGCAAAACTTTTGGGAACCGAAATTCGCGGTGAAATGGGCATACAAACGGCGAATGGAAAAGCCTTTACCCTCAGCGCGATCGCCGACCGCATTGACAGACTTGTAGACGGGCAGGCGGCGATTATCGACTATAAATCGGGCGGCACTTATAGCCAGAAAGGGATTAAGGAGGGTGGAGCGCCTCAATTACCGCTCGAAGCCCTCATTCTCTCTCGGGGCGGTTTTGGCGGGCTGCCTGCGATGGAAACAGGCTTTATGGGGTACTGGATTCTAACGGGTGGCACGCAGCCCGGCGATGCGGGAAAAGCTGTCACCGAAGGAATCGATGAGATTGTCTTACAAACTGAAACACGTCTAAAAACCCTGATCGACCGCTTTGATGACCCGCAAACGCCGTATCTCAGCCTGCCTCGTCCGGACAAGACTCCACGGTTCAACGATTACGAGCATCTGGCCCGCGTTCGGGAGTGGAGCGTTCTGGATAGCGCGGAGGACGCAGCATGAGTATCGAAACGCACGGGACTCAAAATACGGTTCACTCCGAGGATCGTATGGGTTCATCTGAACCGGGATCGCACCGTGCGCCTGATCCGAACGTTCTTCAACGCAGGGCTTCCGCCCCGTTCTCTTCCGTCTGGGTCGGCGCCTCCGCGGGAACAGGCAAAACGAAAGTTCTTACAGACAGAGTTCTCCGGCTGCTTTTGCCGCGCGAGGATGGCAGCGCCGGAACGCCGGCGCACAGAATTTTGTGTCTGACCTTCACCAAGGCGGGCGCCAGCGAAATGGCCTTGCGGATCAACCGGATTTTAGGCCGTTGGGCGGTTTTACCCCTGGATATGGCTGAACAACACGGTGGAAATACAAAAGACAGCACCGGCGGTAAAACGCTGCGCAGTGAATTGCAGAGCTTGTTGGGCCGATCCCCCGGAGAGGCCGAGATTGGTGCAGCCCGCCGTCTGTTCGCCGAAGTCATTGATACGCCCGGCGGGCTGAACATCATGACAATCCATTCTTTCTGCCAATCCGTTTTGGGGCGCTTTCCGCTGGAGGTAGGCCTCGTTCCCGGATTTGGCGTTGCAGAAGAGCGGCAGGCAAAGGCTTTGCTGGAAGAGGCTTGTCAGCAGGTTTTTGCAACCGCTATCGCGGATAAGGCGTCTTTTCTCTACGGCGCGCTTGGCCGGATCGCCTCCGATATTCACGAAAGCGGTTTCCGCCAGCTCATTCAGGCGCTTGTCGCTGAACGGCGCCAGCTCAAGCACTTGTTACGCAGGCATTTTTGTGTAGAAGGGCTTTACACCGAAACATGCCGCACTTTGGATATTTCCGCAGGACAGACGCCTGAAACCGTGCTCGCTGCTCATTGTGCGGATAATGCTTTCGATAAAGAAAGCCTGAGCTGGATGGCCGGAATTTTGGGCGAATCCGATAAGAAAACGGATATGCAGGCCGCAGAGGCCCTCTCAAGCTGGATTTACACTGATTTCGATACGCGCGTGACCCTTTTTAGCGCCTATACGTCTGTTTTTCTGACACAGAAGGGGGAGCTTCGAAAAAAGGCAGCGAGTAAGGCTGTAACAGACACTTACCCCGAAATTGAGGGTATTTTTCAGCAAGAAGGTGAGCGGATTCAAAATGTGCTGGAGGTGCAAAAAAAGGTTCATTGCGCCGCCTTGACCCGCGATCTTTTTGCATTGGGTGAATCCGTCCTAAACCGCTATGACAGTCTCAAAGCGGAACAAGGCGTACTGGATTTTGACGATCTCATTTTCGAGACTCTTGACCTGCTGAAAGGGCGCGCTGACACGGCAGGCGCAAGCGGCGGGCAATGGGTCCAATATAAGCTCGACCGCGGGCTGGAGCATATTCTTGTCGATGAGGCGCAGGATACGAATCCGGAGCAATGGGCGATCGTTGAAGCGCTGTGCGATGAATTTTTTGCCGGACGCAGCGCCGGAGAAAGAGAGCGCACGATTTTTAGCGTTGGGGACGAAAAACAATCTATTTACGGTTTTCAGCGCGCTTCCCCCGAAGAGTTTGCACGGATGCACGCCTATTTTGCCACGCGGGTTAGACAAGCTGGGGCCTGCTGGGAAACGGTGAAGCTCAATATCTCCTTTCGATCCGTCAAAAGCGTTTTGGCCGCGGTAGACAGCGTATTCGAATCTATGTCCGCTTTCGGGGGCACGGACGGCGACCCGGTCAGGCACCATTCTTTCCGCCGCGGACAGGCCGGGCTTGTCGAGCTTTGGCCGCTTTTCGAAGATGATGAAGCCTCGCAGGAGGATTTATGGACTCCACCGCTACAGGCGCAGGATAAAATCACAGGCACCGCGCGGCTGGCTGCTCATATCGCTGGAACGGTCCGCAAATGGCTGGACGAAGGGGAAATGCTGCCCTCCAGAGGCCGTCCACTCAGACCCGGCGATATCATGGTTCTTGTCAGGACCCGCACGGCCTTTACACACCAACTGACCCGTGCCCTGAAGGCGCAGGGCGTGCTGGTAGGCGGTGTGGACAGGATCGTTCTTAACGACCAGATCGCCGTTCAGGATATGCTGGCCTGCGCATCCTTTGCGCTGCTGCCGGAAGACGATCTAACGCTGGCCTGTTTGTTGAAATCGCCTTTGATCAACCTGAGTGAAGAGGCGCTCTATGATTTGGCTTACGGGCGCTCCGGCTCTCTTTGGGAGCGTGTGAAGACCCAAGCCGCTCCTGCAGTGCGGGAGTATCTGGCCATGCTGATCGAGGAAGGACGGCGTTCCACACCTTACGATTTTCTATCCATAATTTTGCAAAGACCGTGTCCGGCGGAGTCCAGGAGCGGCTTGCGGGCTTTCAAAAAGCGGCTGGGAGAGGATGCGCTCGAAGTTCTGGATGAGCTGTTGAACAGCGCGCTTGAGTTCGAACGTCTCCATATGCCGTTACTCCAGCTCTTCCTCCAATGGCAAAAAGAGGGCGGCGGCGATATCAAGCGTGAGGACGAAGACGGTGCAGACCATGTGCGTATCCTGACAGTGCATGGCTCCAAGGGTCTTCAGGCTCCGGTCGTAATTTTACCCGACACGACCTCTTCTCCGGGTCAAAGCCGGGGTAACAGGCCGGGCGAGCGTATATTATGGCCTGATAAAACCGGACTGGATATCCCGCTCTGGTCGCCGCGTACGGAGTGCGATTACGCAACGTACAGCCGTGCGGCGGAAGCGCTTCGGGCGCGTGAGATCGCCGAATATGATCGGCTGCTTTATGTCGCGATGACCCGCGCGGAAGACAGGCTGTATGTCGGCGGTGCGCTCAAAAGCAAAGAGTTGCAGGATGGGTGCTGGTATGAGCGTATCCGGACCGGGCTGGAGCGGCTGCCGGATATTGAGCAACTGGACGGCGGTGGGTTACGTCTTGGCAATCCGCAGCTTCATGATCCGGACAGACCGGACGTAAAACCCGATACCCCAAGCATGCCAACGACCCCGCCCGCATGGCTTGGACAGACCGCACCACAAGAGCAAGCCTTACAAGCCGCGCTTGCCCCCTCCCGGCTCGAAGACGCCTCGGACTCTGCCTTATCGCCGCTCAAGGGCGCGGATGATTTCCGTTTCCGGCGCGGAAATTTGACCCATAAGCTCCTTGAGATTTTGCCGGACCTGCCTCTTGAAGCTCGGGCGCAAGCTACAAACCGCTTTTTGGGCCGGAACGCGCCGGATCTGGATGAATTTTTATGCGCAGACATTGCCGCCGAAACGCTCGCCTTGCTGGAGCACCCCGAATTCGCGCCCTTATTCGGACCGGATTCTCTGGCTGAAGCGCCTGTCGCGGGCTTTTTGCCGGATGGCACGCCGGTCCGGGGACAAGTGGACCGCTTATTGATCGGGCCGGATGATATCTGGATTATCGACTATAAAACAAACCGTCCGCCGCCGAAAACCCCGGAAGAGGTCCCGCAAATCTACCGCGCCCAGCTTAAAAGCTACGCCGCTATTCTGTCACAGATCTATCCGGGGCGTGTCCTTCATGCGGGATTGCTCTGGACGGACGGACCATGCCTTATGCCTATTGATCTGAAAGGCGTGTAGGCTTATATCTGTTGAAAAAGGAAAGGAACATCACACCCATGTCAAGCGTAGCCGTTAATGATGAAAAGTTTGAATCCGAAGTCCTGCAAGCCGACCTGCCTGTACTGGTCGATTTCTGGGCTGAATGGTGCGGGCCGTGCAAGGCGCTTTCACCTCTGGTCGATGAACTGGCCTCCGAACTGTCCGGCAAGGTGAAGGTTGTGAAGGTCAATATTGACGAATCACCCGAAGCACCCTCGAAATACGGGGTGCGCGGTATTCCGACCCTGATGCTTTTCAAGGGCGGCAAAGTTGTCGATACGCGCGTGGGCGGTATGCCGAAAAGCCAGCTTGCCGAATGGGTCGAGGACACACTCTAGACCGCTTCGAAAGGTCAGGACAGGCCTGCTTCTCTCAAGACGGAGGCAGGCACGCGCTTAATATCATCAAGGATTAAACTTGATAGTGTCCGCTCAAGCCCTCCGATCACGGCAGGAATCGAAACTTCCTCATGCCGGTCCCCTATCGGCTCGAGAATCATCTGCTGCAGGTTAGCTGAGCTTATCTTGAACCTGAAAATAGCCGCATGCTCCCCGAACTTAACGGAGAGTTGAGGCTCGTTTCTGTCTTTTATGAAGAGCGTCCCCGAACAGCCTTCGCCTATATCTTTGATATCAACACTATAGGTCTTTGAGAGCGTGCTCGCTTGTTCCGGGCTTTTTTTACCGTCTTTTTGAGCGGCCAGATTAAAGGCAGATCCTAAAAGTTTGCGGGGCAATAGTGGTGATACCGGGGAAGACCCTGCATGGCTTACGCTCTCCCCGGACACATCGGCTCGTTGTGTTTTCGGAAGTGCTCGCGTCCCAGCTACCGGTTCACCACCTTGAGGGTGCGTTAAAAGAGCATGAACAGATTCTTCAGTCTCAAGAGTATACCCCTTGGACAGTATCTTTGAAGAAACGCTTACCAACACCGCCGCCGCCTTTTCAGGATCGACATTATCTTTTGTCTGAAGAACGAAATGCCCATGGTCACCTTTCTCAAACGAAAAGGATACCTGCTGTTCAGTATCGGAAGATATGATGTGGACAGGGCCGTTACCCGTTCTCACAATCGCAGAGATCTCCGGCTCATCTGCCCCTCGATTTTGAAAAACGGCTTTAAAGGGAAATGCTTCCGCTCCAAGACACTTTGCGGAGTCCTCTAAAAATCCGGGGATCTGCATGATAATAGTATCGGCAATCGCCTTCAATCTGACCTCTGGCGTTGCCTCTTCGGATACAGGGTTCAATAAGGCCATGGTAATACTCTGCTTACGCTCTTTCCTATGAGGGTCTGTTCAAGCTGATATACGGTTATTGTCATATTTTCAATATCTTTTACAGAAAAATATTGCTTTTACATAAAATTTTATATATTCTAAAAATATAAGGTCAGTGCGCAAGAGAATTTAAGAACCGGCCATATGCCCGAGGGAACGGGGTTGTTTTTGAAGGTGGGCCAATTTTTATAACGGACCGGTTCTATGTGGGGATTTCAGCAGGCCTGGTTTTGACGTTTCATCCAATCTGGTACCAACTATAGCCGCCTTCGGGCGGTTTTTTTTCGTTACAACATAATTATAGCTTGGCTGATATAACTTGATTCGAAAAATCGTCATTGCGAGGAGGCGTAGCCGACGAAGCAATCCAGCATCGTAACTGGATTGCCGCGCATCCTTCAGATGCTCGCAAGGACAATATTGTATGATCATTTTGTACGCGATCCACATAAGGTCAGCCGCTTTGCGGCCGGCATTCCCGGATTCCCGCTGTTTTAGGTTCGCTGTGCTTCCCCGCGGGGACGACGATAAGAGGGTGTTCAATTTTTAACTGGAATGACTATATCCTCATAAAATATCAACGCAACATCATAAAAAGTTTGAAAATTACATTATAATTCTGTATGTTGAAACAAAGTGTCTGAGTTATAGAAAGTGTATGTATGGCCGCTGCGCTCGAAAATGCCGTCCAGACTATCGGGAAGCCCTTTAGGGGTCTTTCCGACGCTTTTCGAGCAAAAATGGGCACGTTATCTGTCAAATTTACACAAATTGCGCAGGCTCTATCCCCGGACCATCAAAAAGCGCTCCAACAAGAGCGGGAAGAGCTTGCAAACCGGTCTTTACCCGAAAGCTGGGTTCAAAAAACACTGAATGTTGGGGGACACGACTCTTTATACACACTCTCGAAGGCTGAAAATCCGCAATTTACGCTCCTTAAAGTTCTGGGCCTTCATTCCGGCCAAGCCTTTTTTGACAAGCAGGTTGAAGATTATAATCAGGCCGGTGCCGATGTTGCCATGCTGCGCCTCCCGGAAAATGTAGAGCCGGGCGATAATATTGCCACGGCTGTCATGAGGCTGGGGCAAAAAACGCTTTCAGACGTACACCCGGATATGGAAGACCTTCTTGAGAATGAAGATAATCCATTGATTCTCCACGGCCATTCAACAGGGGGGCTTTTGTTGCTTCACTCCGTGCTAAGGGAGATATCACGGAAAACGAAAAGCCCGGATGATGCTCCGATCAGCAAAGCCTCGGCTATTATTCTTGAATCGCCTTTTGTCCGGATGAGCACGATACCCCATATTCCTGAAACGCTTGATAAACTATTGTGCCGCTATTTAAATTATTACGGGCAGAAAAATGCTGACTTGAAAACGAATGAAACCACGCTGGGTAAGCTACATACAGTTTTCAATATCGTGACCGGGAAAATGTCCACCGTATATAGTTCCGATCAGGAACCCTATTGCGCCGAAGTTCTCCATCTGAACGAGTACGGGCAGGCCGTGATGCGGAAGGCAGAGCGTATAGCCGAACAGATCAAAGCCAATCCGGACGCCTACAACATCCCGAATATAGCGATCAAGATTATTGCCTCTCGCGATGATCCTTTTGCCCGCTACGAAGATACGGTTAAAATAGCTGAATTGCTGCATGAGATCGGGTTTAAGGTCAGTATTGAGAGCCTCCCGGGGGCAGCACATACATCTTCTTTGGAGGTACCGGGCGTAGCAAAGCGTATGCTAGGCTGGATCAAAGGGTTTGCAGCGGAAGCGCGGCGCGATCATGCATCCCCGGTGCAACCGGTACCGAGGGCGGCTACAAGAACAGCAGGGTTTGAAATATCTGAAACCCTCGATCTACCGGACAACATGCCGCCACCTGTCACCCAGGCCGTTTACGGCGATAACACGATGCATATATAAGGCTTGGTTGCTATTTGAACGCCTTAGACCCGCCGCCAAATCGGTCCGGAGGGCGTATCCTCAATCGTGATGCCTTTGGCGGCAAGCTCGTCCCGAATTTCATCAGCACGGGCAAAGTTTCTATCGGTTTTAGCCTGTGTGCGTTCGGCAAGCAGCGCCTCAATCCAGCCATTATCGCCGTTGCTGCCCGCTTCTTGTGCAAACGAATCCTCCGGCGTTATGCCCAGCAAAGAGAGCGTATTCAGTAAGGTCGCTTTCAAAACGGGCTGCGCAGTATCTTCGGCCTTGCGGATGTCTCCAAGAACATCTCCAAGCTTCGTAAAGGCCAGCGGCGTATTCAGATCGTCGCACAAAGCAGCTAATACAGCTGTGTCCGGCTCTTTCACGGTTTCATCTACCGGCACGTCCTTCAACGTTTCGAGTGCACGGGTCATTTTCTCATACAGCTTTTCCGCCTGATGTAAAATTTGCGCATTCCAGTCGAGCGGTTTCCGGTAATGTGCCGAGAGCAGCGCCAGACGGATCACCTGTCCGTAAGAAGCTTTATGCTGCGCGATTTCGTCATGGACCAGCACAACATTGCCCAGCGATTTGGACATTTTCTCGCCTTCGACCGTAACGAAGCCGTTATGAACCCACATTTTTGCAAAGGCGGATAAATCCTCTTCCGCCCCGCTGGCGCAGCAGCTTTGTGCAATTTCATTTTCGTGATGCGGGAATTTGAGGTCGGCCCCGCCGCCATGAATATCGAAGGGCAGACCCAGATGTGTCTGTGCCATAGCCGAGCATTCAATATGCCAGCCTGGCCTTCCGTACCCCCATGGGGAGTCCCAGCCGGGCTCATCCCCGGAAGAAGGTTTCCAGAGCACGAAATCCGCCGGGTCTTTTTTATAGGAGGCAACTTCAACCCGTGCGCCCGCGATCTGTTCGTCCCGGCTACGCCCGGACAATCCGCCATAGGCCGGAAAAGAGGGCACATGAAACAGCGCATGCCCGTCCGCCGCATAAGCGTGCCCCTTCTCGATCAAGGCCTCGATCAGCGCGATCATATGCGTAATATGGGTGGTGGCCAGCGGCTGAATATCAGGCGCGGCCACGCCGAGCGCTTTCATATCCTCATTATAAACCTGTGCGTATTTCTTCGTAATTTCGTCAATCGAAGCACCACTTTCCCGCGCGGCAGCAATAATTTTATCATCCACGTCGGTAATATTGGAAACGTAAGTCACTTTCGGGTACAGCGTCCGCAAGAGCCGCACCAGCAAATCGAAGACGACCGCCATGCGCGCATTGCCGATATGGGCGTAGTTATAGACCGTCGGGCCGCAAGCATACAGGCGCACATGGGCCGGATCTAACGGCGTAAAAATATCTTTTTTGCGGCTCAGCGTATTGTAAAGTTGTAAAGCAGCCATATATTCCTCGCGGGTCAGTGTCGTTTTTACTGGAAAGTAAGGGAAATAAACGCTAAGACCAACGAAAATTTTGCGAAAGGCCGAAAAGAATGACCTCGAAGATCGTATCTTGCACAACGCGCGCTGACGACCAGCGCCCGGACAGGGAGGCCGCAGAGGCCGCCGTTAAGACTTTGTTGCGTTATATCGGCGAAAATCCGGACCGCGAGGGCCTGCGTGAAACGCCTGCACGGGTTGTCCGCGCCTATGACGAATTTTTCGCAGGCTATGAACAGAGCGCGAAGTCCGAGCTGCTCAAGACATTCGAGGATATCAAGGATTTTGACGATATCGTGCTGGTCAAGGATATCGATTTCGCGTCCCATTGCGAACATCACATGGTTCCGATCATCGGCAAGGCTCACGTGGCCTACTGGCCGGACAAAAAAGTCGTCGGGATCAGCAAGCTGGCCCGCGTGGTTGACATTCATGCCCGCCGCCTGACCTCTCAGGAAAACATGACAAGCCAGATCGCACAGATCATCGACGAAACCCTTAAACCCAAAGGCGTTGCCGTCAAGATTGAAGCCGATCACCAATGCATGTCGATCCGCGGCGTCAATAAGGGCGCGTCTTCGACTGTCACGACAAGCTTTTCCGGGATTTTCAAAAAAGATAAAGATGCACAACGGCGTTTCCTCGATATGACAGCCCGCTATTAGGATCACGCGGCAACACCGGGTAAGAAGATACGCATATGCCTAAAGTCACGTTTTTATTCAAGGACGGTTCCCGGCGCGAAGTTGATGCATCGGCAAACTGGTCAATCATGCAAATTGCCGTCGATAACGGTATTGAAGAGATCGAGGGGGCTTGCGGCGGTTCTATGGCCTGTGCCACATGCCATATCTATGTCCATCCGGACTGGGCTGCGCGGGTCGAGGCGCAGGACAATGAAAAATCCGATGAAGAGGAAGACATTCTCGATACGGCCTTTGATATCCGCGAACAGTCGCGTCTGGGCTGTCAGATCAAGATTACGGAAGCGCTCGACGGGCTTATCGTCGCGCTTCCCGGCACGGATACGGGCTGGTAAGATCATATATAGCCGATCCTCTATAAAATGATCGCAAAGCAAATATCATTACAAGCCGCCAGCGGGAGCGCGGCAACCCGGTTTGTCAGCAGCCTTGGGATTGATGAGTTTATTATAAGACGATATGTTGGATTGTTACGTTAGGCTCGAAGGCCTTTCTCATAATGATATTTTGGGAAAATGATATGCTGCAAGACCTGAATTTCAAGGCGAAACAGGAAGTTTCAGACGCCGAAAAGCTCGCATGGTTGCGCCTTGCCCGGACAGATACGGTCGGGCCTGTTACGTTCCGGAAGCTGATCGAGTCTTTCGGAAGTGCCTTAGCGGCGCTCGAAGCCCTGCCGGAGCTTTCAAAACGCGGCGGACGCAAAAAGCCGCTCACGCCCCCACCGGCCCATATCGTTGAGCGCGAATTCCGAGCTTTGCAGAAAATGGGCGGGCAGATCGTCACTCTGGCCTGTTCGGACTATCCACCGCTGCTCGCCGCGTGCGAGGATGCACCGCCCGTCCTGTCCGTCCTTGGTGATCCGGCCCTGATGCAAAAGCCTTGCACTGCGCTGGTGGGCGCACGCAACGCCTCAATTAACGGGCGTAAGCTGGCGGAAAAGCTGGCGCGAGATCTGGGCGCAGCCGGGCAGGTCATTGTCTCCGGCTTGGCGCGGGGGATCGATACGGCGGCCCATAAGGGCGCGCTGGAGAACGGAACGATCGCCGTTGTCGCGGGCGGGATCGACGTGATCTACCCGGAAGAGAATGCGGGCCTTTACGAACAGATCCGGGAAAAGGGCTGTATCGTTGCTGAAAGCCCGCTGGGCCAGAAACCCTTCGCGCAGAGTTTTCCGCGCCGGAACAGGATTGTTTCCGGTCTATCCGCCGCAACTGTCATCATCGAGGCCACGATGCGCTCAGGCTCTCTGATTACGGCAAGGCTGGCCGGGGAGCAGGGACGGGAGGTGCTGGCCGTACCGGGTTCGCCCTTTGATCCAAGGGCGGCGGGGCCAAATGCGCTGATTCGTGACGGGGCCGTCCTTATCCGGGGCGCGGATGACGTTCTGGAGGCCCTGCGTAGCCTGTCCGGACACATGCTTCGTGAGCCGACCGCTGCCCCCGCCTTTTTCACACAAGAGCCTGTTTTTACAGGTGAAGAGGCACCTGCGAACCTCCATGACACGGTCGTATCGCATTTGTCCTTTACCCCTATTACGGTTGACGAATTGCTCCGGGCATGCCATGTGACTATTCCTGTGCTCCAGACAATTTTGCTGGAGTTGGAGCTTGCGGGCCGGATTAAACGCCTGCCGGGAAACAGGGTCAGTTTGCTGGAAGAGTGAAGATCATTTGAACCACGAAGTACACGAAGGTCACGAAGATGTATGAGGCCCGCAAAAGCCATATCGCAGAAGACGATGTCTCGAAAAAAGTTGTTGATTGCGCTTTTCGTGTGCATCAGCAGCTTGGACCCGGCCTTTTGGAGAATGCTTATGAAGAATGTTTGTGTATTCTGCTCCGCAAAGAAAATATCCCTTTTCAAAGACAGCTACAGATGCCGCTTACCTTTGAAAAGCAGAAAGTCGATGTTGGATACCGTATAGATATACTTGTACAAAATGAATTAATCGTCGAGCTTAAAAGTGTTGAAAAAATTATACCATTGCACCAAGCACAAATTTTAACCTATATGCGTTTATCCAGAATAGGCACCGGTTTATTAATAAATTTTAATTCAAAGATGTTCAAAGATGGTATTAGACGTTTTGTGCTTTAAAACCCTTCGTGATCTTCGTGCGCTTCGTGGTTAAGAAATAGGGAACTGAAATTTGACCTCTAACCTTGTCATTGTGGAATCGCCGGCAAAGGCCAAGACCATCGCGAAATATCTCGGGCCGGGCTACGAGGTGCTGGCATCTTACGGCCATATCCGCGATCTGGTGAATAAGGACGGCTCTGTCCTGCCCGATGACGATTTTGCGATGCGCTGGCAACTCGGCGAGCGGTCCGACAAGAACGTCAAGGATATCAAAAAGGCCGTTAAAAACGCCGATACGCTCTGGCTCGCCCCCGACCCCGACCGCGAGGGAGAGGCAATCGCCTGGCATGTCTGCGAGGTTCTGAGCGATGACGGTTTGCTGGAGGGGAAAACCGTCCGGCGGGTCACCTTTAACGAAATCACGAAAAAGGCCGTGCAGGCCGCCTTCAAAAACGCCCGCGAGCTGGACAGGCCGCTCATCGAGGCCTATCTGGCGCGCCGCGCACTGGATTATCTTGTAGGGTTTAACCTCTCGCCGGTTCTTTGGCGCAAACTGCCCGGCTCCCGATCCGCAGGGCGCGTACAGTCCGTGGCACTACGTCTGATTTGCGAACGCGAAGCCGAGATCGAAGCCTTCAGGGCACAGGAATATTGGAGCATCGATACGAAGCTCCACACGGAAGACGGCGTGCCCTTTATGGCTCGCCTGACCCATATTGCCGGGAACAAGCTGGACAAGCTGTCTATCGGCTCCGAAGGGGAAGCTCAAAAAGCTGTCGAACGAATACGGCACAAGACTCTGTCGATCCAGAAAATTGAGAAAAAGCAGGTCCGCCGCAATCCCGCCCCGCCTTTTATTACCTCGTCCCTGCAAATGGAGGCCTCACGCAAGTTGGGTTTCTCTGCGGCCCAAACGATGCGGCTTGCCCAAAGGCTTTATGAAGGAGCCTCCATCGACGGGGAAAATGTCGGGTTGATCACCTATATGAGGACGGACGGCACGACCTTATCCGAAGATGCGGTGGTCCAATGCCGCGATCTGATTAAAAAGGATTACGGCGACCGTTATCTGCCGGATGCGCCCCGGCTGTATAAGTCTAAAGCCAAGAACGCACAGGAAGCGCACGAAGCCATCCGCCCCACCGCTCTGACACGGACTCCGGGGTCTTTGCGGGGGCAGATCGAGGATGACCAGCTCCGCCTGTATGAGTTGATCTGGAAACGGACGATGGCCTCCCAGATGGAAAACGCCGTGATGGATCAAATGGCGGTCGATATTTCCGACGGGACGGACGATATCGTGCTACGGGCGAACGGCTCTGTTGTGACATTTGACGGGTTTTTGACGCTTTATCACGAAGATAAGAGCGACGATGAAACGCAGGACGATGACAATGACCGCCGCCTGCCACCGATGAAAGAGGGCGAGAAAACGAAGCTGGTCGATGTTCTGCCCGAACAGCATTTCACCCAGCCGCCGCCACGCTATTCCGAGGCTTCGCTGGTCAAGAAAATGGAAGAGCTGGGGATCGGACGCCCCTCCACCTACGCCTCGATCCTGCAGGTTTTGCGCGACCGCGATTACGTGACGATGGATAAAAGGCGTTTTGTGCCTGAGGATCGTGGCCGGCTCGTGACAACCTTTTTGACCAAGTTCTTCCGCAGATATGTCGATTACGATTTTACAGCGAATATGGAAGAAGAGCTTGATGCGATTGCCTCCGGCCATGTGATGTGGAAGGAGGCCTTGCGCCAGTTCTGGAACGATTTTAGAGCTGCTGTGGAGGAGACGAAGGGCCTGACGATCACGCAGGTCATCGACCATCTGGATGAAGAGCTGGGGCCGCACTTCTTCCCGCCGGAAGAAGGGCACGATGTACGCGAGTGTCAGGCCTGTAAGGATAATGCGGCGCTGCCGCCCGGACGGCTTGGACTTAAGCTTGGGAAATTCGGCGCCTTTATCGGTTGTTCAAACTATCCGGAATGCCGTTTTACCAAGCCGCTGATCGTACCGGACAAGGACGGGGAGCAGGAAGGCGGAGAATTTGCCGCGCTGGCCAACGAGCCGAAAATTCTCGGCCAAGAGCCGGGAACAGGCCGGAGTGTGAGTTTGCGCCGGGGGCCGTACGGTCCCTATGTCCAGATCGACGCCCCGCCTGAAACGGCTGAAGCGGAAGCTGAACGGCTCAAGGTTTATGATGCGGCACTCGAAGACTGGAAAGAGGCCAAGAAGGTTGCCAAAGCAGCCGGAGAGAAGGCCCCGAAAAAACCGCCCAAACCGTCTGCGCCGAAGCCGAAACGGCAAGGCGTTCCCAAAGAGATGGCTCTGGCCGATGTGACGCTGGAGGCGGCGCTGAAATTGCTGGCTTTGCCGCGTGATGTGGGCTTGCACCCGGAAACAGGCGAAATGATTCAGGCCGGGATCGGGCGTTTTGGCCCCTATCTGCTGCACCAGAAAGTCTATAGCTCTATCCGTAAATCGGATGGGGACGATGTGATGACGATCGGCCTGAACCGTGCCGTGTCTTTGATCGCCGACGCGGCGGAACGCCGCGCCAAGCGCGAGGCGGAGGGTAAGAGCCGGAAAAAACCTTCCGGCCCGGCAGCCTCAAAGAAAAAGGCGGCACCTAAAAGCCGCACGAAGAGCAAAGCCAAGAGTAAAGCCAAGAGTAAAGCAAAGAGTAAATAATCAAAGCGCTAACGGGCGATCAAGACCTTATAGAACACATACTCCGGCCCGGCGGTTCTTTGGAAACAGGCCGAGCTTTTGCCGACCAGCGCACTGCCCCCGGCCTCGTCGCCGATCGTTGCGCTATAGCCGAATGCGCCGATATAGCGGGTTTGACCCATATCGGTATCGGTCGGCGGCGCAGCGCCGGATGCCGTCACATCCAGCAGATCATTAATCTCCTGACAAACAGACAGGCTCAACTCGTCCACAACCAGAATCAAATCCGCGCAAGCAGCGGCAGCGCATGTTGTCCCGACCTGCTCAATTTCATTGTCGCCGTAAATATGCCACAGATTATCCGGAGAGGCGCTGCTATCCATCGCTTCGGCGGGTGCGCTGGTCCAGTTGACCCCGCCGCCGGACGGGTGAAAGATTTTATGCAGATCGTCGCTGCATCCTGCATGGTTATAGTTTGCACCACCCCAGCCGCTATGATCAAAACACAGCTCGCTTGGTTTGACGCCGCGCAGTCGTAGCTGTGCAACCGCCGTACTCAGTGCATTGCTGAAATCGATCAACTCGCTGGCTGAAAGACGAGCCCGCTCAGCGTTCAAATTATCCGTACTGCTCCGCCCGCCGCGTGTCACCGCATAGGATAGCGCCGCCAAAAGCGCAACAGCGATCAGGATATAGAATAAGACATTGCCGGACTCAGAGACGCGTTTCTTCTGCTGACGCCTACCGGACCGTGAAGGGATAAAACCGGTTATCATGTTCAAGATGATATATCAGCCAGAAAGGCTTTGAAATCCTCTTCGTTTGATTTCGGGATATGGACGGGCATTTTGCCAAGGCCGCGATCGGCCATAACCAGAAAAACGGCCCGTCCGCTGCCGATTTCTACGTTATCCATGAGGCCGATCCCTAAAACAGGCTTTGGAAGCGCGCGGCCTTGGCGAATCTTATCTTCCACGGCCTGCCTTAAAACGCGCTCGTTTTCGGGGAGCTCCTGAAGAGTTTTAATCCGCCCGTCACGCCATATCCATTCGAAGCTGAACAGCGATTCGCGCCAGCTTTCAAGGATATCCGGTACCCGAATAATAATCTCCATATAACGGTGCGGATTGGCCAGCGCGGCCTCATGATCCTCAAACACGATCTGCGTGTGATTTTCGATATGCGGCCCCGAATTCATACTGTGCACACCCTATTTGTTTTGAATCCTTTTCCCTCTTCCTTTATAAACGAAAGAGGCATAAGAAACCGTAAATGGATTATGGAACATATGAGCATTCAGAAGCTGGAAATCATCCCTGTCGATCCCGGTGCAGACGGCGTCTCCTGTGACGGCGGCGGCGGTCCTTTGGGGCATCCGAAAGTCTGGTACAGCTTTGATAAGGCCTCATCTATAGAGTGCGGCTATTGCAGCCGTCTTTTCACAAAAGACCAATAAGCGCAGCAGACTTACCCTCTTTCCGAATTTCGATAGCTTAAGAAAAACCGGCCTGACGCGGTTTATTTCGTGCGGATGAAATCAACGTAAATCCGGTCCGGCAACCCGTTCTCAGCCGGGATATCGGCATTGTAGAAAACTTTCACGGATGTGCGTGCGGTAAGCCGCAGCCGTGAACCGGTGCCGTCCGCTGAAGGCAGGACTTCGAAGCCGCTGAAAAGCGGGTGATTTTCAAAATTATAATCGCGTGGTGCATTCCAGACTGTACTTGGCAGATCGATGTTGATAATGTGCCCTCCATCTTCACTGCTTAAGGTGTAACCGGCCGGGCCGGAGAGATCCATGACAAGGCGAACCTTGTATGGATGCTCCCCGAACCGTACGGCTCCGACGACGGGTTGGACTCCGTCATCGGAAGAGAGTGGGTCAGACTGCTTTGTGACATCGGCATCTGGAGCGTGGTTGGTATGGGCTACTCTACCACGATCTCCGTCATCTGAGTTCTCAGATGCCGACACTTCCTCAGTCTGCCCGAGGAGTTGAAGATCCGTGCCATAGGCAAACAGATCTTCGGAAGTCACCCTAACGGTTGCGGGTGGTACAAAAACTTGATGGGAAGGATGCGCACGGACCGTATAGGTTCCGGGCTTCACAAACTCGAAAACGTAATAGCCGTCCGAGAGCGTTGTCGCTTCGGCGACCGGCTGGCCGTTTTCGTTTAAAAGCTGGATGATCACGCCGGGCACGGCACGGCCATCCGGGAAACGAATCACGCCGTCAATGCTGCCAGTCTGGATCAGCGCATAGTTGACGAGCGGTTTTGTGCGCGGCCTCAGGATCGTGCGGTAGCCGTCCTTAAGGCCTGCCAGAAACGGGTTGGGCAAGGAGTCCTGATCGACTTTGATCTCGGCAAGACCGGGTGGCCCCGCACCGAGAATTTCGATATAGCCCTCCGCATCGGATCTGTCGCTCCGGGCGCGGTTGATGAAGACTCGCCCGCCCTCAACCGGCTTATCTTCAGTGTCGAAAACGCCGTTCATATTAAGATCTTCGAACAAGCGAATTTTCAGGGCCGTATTGAAGCCGGTATATTCGCTTGTGAAGATATAATTATCGTCTTCACCGTCGGGACCGAAGGTCGTGCTGGCGCGCACCAGCATATCGAAACCGTCCTGACGGCTCCAGCCCGTATCAATCCCGCCGGTAAACGTCCCGAAATCGTAGGCCGCGCCGAGCGTAACATTTGTTTGTGAGGAATCTTCAATACCTTGACGCGCATCCAGAGTCGCGCTGAACTTATCATGATCGGTATAGCGTAAATTCAGACGGGAGAAATCCAGCCCGTTTTTCGGATAAACATCGTAATCGAGCGTCGTGCGCATGTGCAGCCGGTCGGACAGAGGCGTGCTGACGCTGAACTGCCCGGTCGTGGATTCGTGCTTATTATTACGGTGAGCGACGATAAGGCTGTTATTAAAATTGAACTGGCCAATCCCTAAAGAATTCTGAAGTGTGGTATTCGTATTGCTGTCGCCATCCTCCCGTTTCGTATGCCGTGTCCGGAAATTGATTCCGGTCTGGCCGAAAGACAGGTTAAAGGATTTAGCGGCACGGAACTCGCCTTCAAACGTCTTGGCGTTATCGCCGAACCCGGCTTCGCGGCTTTCGAAATCCCGGAAAACGGAAGCCCGGACATTCGTATTCACACCGGCGAAGCTGCGTGTGAAGCGTGTATCGAGCACTTCCCCACCGCCTTGCTGCTTATAGGCCTCGACTTGTCCCAAACCACCGAGCGCGTTAAACTCAGCCCCAACGGTCGCGTAGGTTTCAGACGAATCGTCAACCGGTGTCCGGTTCAGTGTCGCAAAACCCGTCAGCCAGTGATTGATCCCGCGGTTAACTCGTAAATAGCCGGATAGGCCTTCATTCCGGCCGCCCTTCGGCCCCCGATCATCTACATCGAATAAAGGCTGACGGAAATCGATCAGCCCGGCTTCAAAATTCGTTTCACCGGGACGCAGCCTGTTAGTCTTGATCTGGAAGTCCCGTGTTTCCTCGATTACTTCACCCTGCGGCCCGTACAGAACAATCCGCATCTGGTTGCGGCCATACTGCAAGGGAACGGACTCAAAGCGGTACTCACCACGCTCGTCGATAAAACCGAAATCCAGAAGCTCGTTACCGCGATAAATCTCGACTTCCCAACCGGGCTGACCGGTTCCCTGAATCGTCACCTCGTCAAAAGACTGACTCCCGGTCGTTGTTGAGGCCGAAGACAGATACAGGCCGCGCCCGAAAAGCGTCTTGTCGATCAGAGGGGAGGGTTTTGCAGATACATCCCCGGCCTGTGCAAGCTTAAGACCGAAAGGCAGTGCACCGTCTCCGAAGTTCCGGCGGGTCAGGCGCAGTCGCAAATCCTGTAATTCCGGCTTATTTCCGGTATCATAATACATATTCGCCGTATAATCGGCGCTGGTTCCGAAAAGATCCCCGAAACCGGAAACCGTCGTAGAGCTGGTCAGACCGTTCGCCCCGTCCATTGCCGTTTGCTCGGACAGGTTGAACATATGGGGCGCGAACAGGCGGTATGTATTGGGAATAAACTCAAGATCCAGCGCACCCGCTTCATCTCCGTCTTCCAGAGAGGATTGGCGCTGGCGCCTTTCTTTTTCAAGTTCGTAGGGCAGTTTTTTGCGGGTATTGATGTCCAGCGTCAGATCGGAGAAATCAAGCTCAACATCAAGCGGGAGAATTTGGTTAAGTATATCGGTCCGTACATAGAAGTCACCGAGTCCCTGACCGATATCTCTGACGATAACACTGCCCTCCGGCAAATCGGTCCGCTGGCCCAAAACTGTGAAAAAGCCGTTTTGGACATCAAGGCTGTACGTGTTTTCAGGATCATAGAACGTACCGTGAACCGTCCGGGCCTGTAGATTTCCTTCGCTTGGGAATTTAACAATCCGCGTCAACTCCAGCAGCGGAATATAATTATCCATCCCTTTTTGCAAGCCGACGACAACCGGCGCGAGGATGTCGCTCTTGCGGCGGACCCTGATAATCAAATCATATGTTTCACCATCATCCGGAAATGCAAAAACGCCGTCCACATCCTGTGCGGCCGGTTCGAGTGCATTCAAGGGTTCGGCTTCTCCGCTTTCAGCGGAAACAGCCGTTTCGGACGCAGGAAAGGGTTCGGCGATTTCTGTGGCAGAAACGCCTTGAGCAATACGCAACTCTTCGGATACGACACGATGCGTATCCTGATTTGCCGCCTGTACCGTCACCTCTTCGGCGGCCAAAGCCGGAAGCGCATAACATGACGCCGCGAAAAGCACACAAGCCATCGCAACGCACATCGTGCGTCCCAGAATATCCCAACAATGATATTTGCCCATGAACCAGAGCAGAGAAAGTAGTAATAGAATAGCCCACCCGAATCATAACATGTCCGGATTTGCGGCAATCATTTCTTGTCCTGGACCCCCATTTTATCCACAGATTTATCAAATCTTTACGCACAAGGATGTAAGCAAGCCGCCCAAGGGGGGGGTATGGGCATTTATAGCTATAAGTTCATATACTTAAGACCTCTCCCTTATCACGGAAGAGGCCTCATCATTTTAAGATGGTTAAGCTGTAATTTTTGATTGCGTTGGTTTATAAAAAATCTTCATCGTGAACGACCAGCGGGAGCGCGGCGATCCAGCTATAAGACTTTACGATTTAAAGATGGATTGCCGCATCGGCGCTAACACACCTCCTCGCAATGACGAGGGAATCTGTAATCGCCAGAAATCAAAAAACTGTAAACAACGCGATCAAAAATTACAGTTAAGCCCTAAATTTAACGGCTGACAGGAGTTTCCGCAATTGTCCGATCTCTGTACTCAAAATCGTCAATGCCAATCAGCTTATAAGTCAAAGATGTACAGCCGGACGCCGAGAAATCTTCGGGGATCGCGAGCTCCCGGTCGATTGAACGCCCTTCGGTAAAGATACGAACTGTCGGCAACGTCCAGCTTTTCGGTGTACCACCGGCCTGTCCGCATTCCAGCTCTGATTTTGCATACACGCTGCGCGTGCTGGCGTTAGCGATCTTCACGTTGAGCATATCACGTCCGTTCTTTTTGCCTAAAACCGCACTTGTTACACTCATATCAAGCGCCGTTTGCCCATGACGCATAAAAACAGGAATCGAGACATTCGCGCGGATTTCAAAAACGCCCTTAAGACCGGGCTGTGCCGCGTCGTCCGCGCCCTCATCTCCTGCCGCCGGTTCCGCCTCGATCAGAAAATGAGAATGATATTCTCCGTCCGGCAAATCAGCGGGACGCTGTACGAGAATACGGACCTTTTGGTAAGATTTTGGCTTAAGCACCACCTGCCGTGGCGAAAAACGGAGCATGTCCTGCGCAGGCTTGTAGCCGGGGACCGTTTCTCCTTCCGCCAGAAGCTCAATACTCCCCCCCGGTTTTTGTGCTCGGTTTTCCCAGCTAAAGCGGTAGACCATCGTTTTGTCTGTTCCGTTATGAATGGTGATCTGTGCGGCACGGCGGGCATCATCGATCATCACGCGCTTGGGCGAAACAAACGTCGCTAGCGCCGGAGCTGCCAGACCGCAAACCAGAAGCGCGCCAACAGCGAAAATAAGACCGAATCTATATGGCTGCCTACCCATGATGATATATCTCCTCTATTTTTTCTTCCGCCCAATGTCGTCTAATTGGCTGATATCGTAACATTCCCGGTATAGGTCCCGAGCGATAGTCCCTTATTGAAATGAAAGGTTCCACCAATATCCAGCGTTACGGTATTGGAAACTTCCGTAGGCGTAAAGGTGAATTGTGTTTTAGGCGTTGCAGCGCCGCTATGCTGCATGACAAAGCCGTCGACTTTGGCCGTGCTTGTGCCTGAAACGATATTGATAGAGGTATTCGTAAAGGTAACAACAACACTTGCGGTTGGTGCCAGCGGACTCGAAAACACCCGGCAACGTCCTGCCTGAGGCGGTGCCGAAGACACCAGACAGCCGCTCAGCATCGTCGAGCTGTCCGGGTTAATGACCAGCGAGCCTGTACCGCAAGCAGCATGCGAGCCGACATAAAGTTTTTGCGAGCAGGTAACCTTGACCTGCGCCCGTGCCGTCATGCACGAAACGGCGCTCAGAGCCAATGTCGAGATCGTTACCAGTACGGTTTTCTGTTTGCTCTTTTTTCTGCGGGCGCTCATGGCAGTGCACGGTCCTGTGTAGAATCTCCTCTATCAATAAAATAGAAGCTTGTTGATTGCCACCACCAATTTATAATGCGAATTTCACAAACCATAAAAACAGCATAAGGAGCAACGCGCAAACCATGGCGATCATAGAAGCGGATAATCCCGAAATCGGCGCCGAACTGCGCAGGCTTGAAGAACTCGTCGAACAAGGCGGCGGCGGAATGCATTCCGACGTCGTTCTTTATGCGGATTGTCACGGGCTTGGAGTCAGAACGCGAGAGCCTATGCCCAGAGGCAAAGAAATTATTCGCCTGTCCCGTAAAATTCTTCTCCCTGAGGATTGTTACAATATCCGGGTTGAACAAGGCGCATTCTCGGTGAATTTTGAAAATAATGCGGGGTTTTCGTCCCTCCAGAAAGAGCTTACGGACTGCATGATCCGGCTCTATAATTTTACGGACAAGGTCGGATTTCAGAAAAAAGTGTCTTTTTTGCTGTCTATTGCACCCTATCCGGACTTGACGGATCATTTGTTCCGTGGCCGGCATATCAGTGATTTAATGCTCAAATGGCGACCACGGCTTGAAGATCCCTCCTTGTCCGAGGACACGCTGAACGATTTTATCACAGAGACGTTTCTCAAAACCCGGCATCTGGGGTATGAAGATAGAATTCGTGCATCTAACGTCAGTATCCTGATGCCGGTGGTTGATTTTATGAACCATCATTGGGAAGGAGCGGCCTTTAATGTCGGGCTGGGCGTTCGTCCCGGCGATCTGGCAGTCATGAGCAGCCAGCCTGTGCCGGAGAGTACCGACTGCTATGCATTTTATGGGATCATGGACGCATTTGATACGCTTGTGCGTTATGATTTTATCGATGAGAGCGCGCCGGTCGTCCGCTCTATCCCTCTTGAACTGGAAGCGCCGGGATTGGGTACGATCAAAATCGACAGCCAGACCGGCGCGATCAACCGCAAAAAGCTGGAAGGCAAGCTCGCCGATATGAGCCGCTTCATCCCCGTTATGACAGTTGATCGCGAAAAACGGATCTTGTCGGCCTCTCATGTCATGATCCCGGTTAAAGGATCGCGTAGAGCTCTCCGCCGCGCCCTGTACATCCTTTTGACTAATCTGGCCGGGAAGGAAATCGAATCCGCGATCTGGAAAAGCTGGGTTAGGGAAGCTGAAGCCACGATCCTTGAGAAAAACAAGCTCTATTACGAGGAGCTGGCAAAGCTGAGCGAACGTTCTATCCGTGAAAAGGGTCCAGATGAAGGCCTGAAACGAATTGCCGCGTTGGCCGCCCTCCAGCTTGAAAAACTCGAACGCTACGCTGCACCGCAAGAGGCTGCGGCATGACGGATCAATCCGCTTTAGCCCTTACCCACGGCGTTTTTCTCGATATGGAGACATATGCATCAGACCGTATTGATCTGAGCGCCTTGCGGGCCTGTCTTGATGACTGGACGATCTACGAACGGACCTCTCCTGCTGAAATTGCACCACGTCTTCAGGACGCACAGGTTCTTGTGACAAATAAGGCGCTGATAACCCGTGATATTCTGGAGGCCGCCCCTGCGCTCAAGCTGATCGTCGTCGGGGCGACAGGCGTGAACAATATCGATCTGGACGCCGCCCGCGATCTGGGACTCCGGGTCTGCAATATTCGCGGTTATAGCACGCCTTCGGTCGTCCAGCATGTATTTGCCTTTATCCTTGCACTGGCGACGCGCCTCCCGGCCTATCATGCGGCGGTCCAAAGCGGCGCATGGGCTAAAAACCCGTTTTTCTGCCTGCTGGATTATCCGGTCGTGGAGATCGCGGGCAAAACGATCGGCATCGTCGGTTATGGGGATCTGGGCCATGCTGTTGAGCATGTTGCGCGAGCCTTCGGCATGGAAGTATTGATTGCCGAGCGCAAGGGCGCGGGGGGAGAGGAGCGGCGAGACGGGCGGCTGCCGTTCGAAGAGGTCCTCAGCCGTGCCGATATCGTCACCGTTCATTGTCCGCTGAGTGAAGACACGCGCGGCCTGATCGGAGAGAAAGAGCTGGCGCAGATGAAAAAAAGCGCCTTTCTGATTAACACAGCGCGCGGCGGAATTGTCGATGAAGCAGCGCTGGCGCAGGCTTTAAGAACCGGCACGATCGCAGGTGCAGGTATTGACGTGCTGTCAAAGGAACCGCCGTCCGAAGGCAACCCGTTGCTGGCGGCTGATATTCCGAATTTGCTGATCACGCCGCACACAGCCTGGGCCAGCAATGAAGCCATCCAGCGGCTTATGGACCAGATCGCGGAAACAATTCTGGCCTTTAAGAGCGGACAACCCCGCAATATTGTGGTTTAAACTGGTTTCATGTCTTTTATCGAGTCTTTAAGGCTCCATCATTTCCGGTCTTACGAACAGGCCCGGCTTGAAAATCTGCCGCCGGGTTTCGTTGTGCTTTACGGGGCGAACGGGGCGGGTAAAACCAACATTCTCGAAGCCGTTTCCCTGCTTTCACCGGGGCGGGGCCTACGCGGTGCCCGGATGCGCGATATCCAGCGCAATGAAGAACCCTCTGAAAACTGGGCTGTCTCGGCTTTAATCAAGGATGCACACGGTATTGAAGTTCGACTGGGTACCGGCGCGGCAGCTCAGAGTGAGAAACGCGTAATCCGGATTAACGGCGAAACGGCGAAAAATCAGGCTGCTCTGGCTGATTATCTGGCCTGTGTGTGGCTGACGCCGCAAATGGACAGGCTGTTTCTCGAGTCTTCGCGGGAGAGGCGTAAATTTCTCGACCGGCTGGTTTTCGCGTTTGATCCCGGCCATTCAGGGCGGAGCACCCGCTATGAAAACGCAATGCGCCAGCGCTCCAAACTCCTGAGTGAAGGCAAAGGTGAGCCTGCATGGCTGGCCTCTCTTGAATCACAAATGGCAGAAACAGGCACCGCGATTGCTGCGGCCCGGCTTGAGTTTACGAACCGGCTGCAAGCTGCCTGTAAAAATGCGGCGCAGGATCATTTTCCCCGCGCGGAATTAACCGTGAAAGGCACGCTTGAAAGCCTGCTGGAAACGATGCCTGCTCTTGAGGTCGAAGATTTTTTCAAAAACCGGCTGGCCGACAGTCGCGGTGTCGATATGCTGACGGGTGGGGCGGCGGTCGGGCCTCATAAATCCGATCTGGATGTTCTCTATGCCGCTAAAAACATGCAAGCTGACCAATGCTCAACCGGTGAGCAAAAGGCGCTCCTGATCGGGATCGTTCTTGCCCATGCCCGCCTGATCACTGCGGAACGCGGTCATCCGCCGGTTTTGCTTCTGGACGAGGTTGCCGCCCATCTGGACGAAAAACGCCGTGCTGCCCTGTATGAAGCGCTGGAAAAGCTGGGCGGGCAGGTCTGGCTCACAGGAACGGATTACTCGCTTTTTGAAGCGGCCCAGAGCAAAGGTTCTTTTTTCGAAATCCGGGATGGCGAAGCAGTCAGAAACCCTTAGATCGCTTCGCTTGGAAAGCTCTTGCTTGACAAACAGGGCCCGATAAAGGAAAAGGCAGAGGCTGGTCCATATATTTCGGCCCGCGTGAAATCTGTACAGGAAAGATTATGAACAACGCCTTTGGAACCACACCGGAAAGCGACTACCTGCCTGATATTCAGGATGTCCTGAATATCCTGCGGGGGCATATAAAGCTGATCGTTGCGATTGTAGCTGTCTCCTGCATCATCGGCTTTACGATCGTGATGACAAGGCCGGTTTATTACCGTGCCGCGGCCACCGTGATCGTCGACGACCATAATGTCGAGCTGAAAAATTTTGAAGATGTTACAAAAAGTGGGAAATTCGACAACTGGACAATCCAGACAGAAGTTAAAATGATCCTCTCGCCTTCTCTGGCCCGGCAGACAATATCCGATATCGATCTGGCGGCTGAAGAGGAATTTTCCGATTTTAAGAATGACGACCCGAAGCTTGTTTCTGTTTTTCTGGACCGCTTATCGGCTGCGGCGCAAGGCGAATCGCGGGTGATCGAAGTCGGGTTCAAAGCTAAAGACCGAACGCTGGCTGCAAAAATTGCCAATGCCCATGTTGATAACTATCTGAAATCACAGGTTGATTTTAAAAAGAAACGGATAGAACAACTCAAAACATGGTTTGAAGACAAGGTCCGCGAGCTAAAAATCGATGTCATGAACAAATCACGGGCCGTCGGAGAATTCAGAGCCCGTGAGGATCTGGCAATTGGAAAAGATTCTCAGGAGCTTGTTTATCAGGAAATCACCAGTGTTTCCGAACAACTCAGCCCCGTACGCGTCCGGAAGTACGACGTACAGGCCAAGCTTGAAGCGGTTGAAGCTGCACGGGCAGCAGGCCTGCCCGACTCGATTGCCGATATCGTGCAGTCTCCCTTGATTCAGGAGCTCAAAAAACAGCGCAGCACTGTTTCGCAAGAAGTCCAATCCATGCAGACCGCATACGGTCGTAACCACCCCAAATTAAAAGCCGCACAGCGCCAGCTTTCGCGCATTGACGCCGCTATTGCAGAAGAAACGAAAAATATCACCTCTTCACTTGAAAACGATCTGGCCGCTGCGCAGGCTCAGGAAGATCTACTCAGCGACCGGCTGACAACTCTGAAAAGGCAAGCTGACGATCTGCGCATGAAATCGGTGACTCTCGATAGCTTGCTTGTCGAACAGGAAGCCAGTCAGAAGATTCTTGATAATTTTCTGGCCAATTTTGAAAATATCCAAAGTCAGGTGAACTTCATCCGCCCGGATGCGGCCATTCTTTCCCCTGCTGCGCCGGCCATTTACCCGGCTGGAATCGGGAAGAAAATCCTCCTCTTTATCGTCGTGGCTTTCTCCGGCAGTCTGGCGCTGGCAGCCGCTTTTATGATTGAAATTCTTCACAACGGTCCGAAAGACTTCAAAAGCGTGCGTAGAATGGGCCAAACCCCGCTGGGCATTATACCTGAGGTGGACGGGCCTCTGCGGATTATGGAGAGTGGTGCGCGTTCAAGCCTGAAAGAGGCGATCAAGCAGATTTATATGGGGCACATGATCGGAAGCCCTGCGAAAAGCTTCCTCATCACATCGGCTTTACCACAGGAAGGCCGCACGACCTTCACACTGTTGCTTGCGCATTATCTGGCGTCCGCAGGCCATAAAGTACTCGTGATCGATGCGGATTACCTCAAACCGTCTTTGGGTAAAATTGCGGGGATCGGTCTGGGGCCGGGCCTATCGGATTTGCTGGCCGGGCAGGCCGCACTTGATGAAACGCTTCATGAGCATCCCGGCGGCTTTACCGTTATGGGTGTCGGGACCGGTGAACGGAAATCCCCGCAAGCGCTAAACCCTGACAACCTTCGGGCGCTGCTGGACGGGCTAAAAGACGACTATTCGCATATCCTGATCGATTCCGGCCCGATTATGGCCCGGACAGAGGCCGTCGCTCTCGCAGCCCGCACAGATAGCGTTATCGTCGTGACTAAATGGCTTAAAACCTCTAAAGAGGATCTGGCGGCGACGCTCGATCTACTGAAAAATCTTCCGGCTTCAATTCTGGGTGTTGTGCTCAATCAGGTCGATATCGGTCTCTACAAATCCAAAACCGGCGTTTCGGATTTCCTTTTACCCAATCCGAATATTGTAAAAGCGGCCTGATCAAGCTATTCTGAGGTGATCTGACCGGAATTCCTCCGGCCTTTTTCCGCAGAATATCGTATGAAAACCCTGTCTTTAATTCTCTGGCTGCTCTGCCTGTGCTTTTTTGCCGCCTTGTCCCTGATTCCCGAGCTGCTTCCGGCTTCGGGCGGAACGGACAAGATTTTGCACCTGCTCGGCTACACGATGCTCGCGCTCTTTCCGGCTTTATCTTTCAAATCCCGTCGCGCCAAAATTTTAACGGCCTGCCTCTTATTTTGTGGTGGAGTCGGCGCCGAGTTTCTACAGGAGATCATTGGCGGGCGAACAGGGTCCATATCGGACGCGGCGGCGAACATGGCCGGGATTGCCTTAGGGTTTATCACAGCCTTCTTTTTGCGTAAGGGTTGGAACGCCGTACCCGCGATATGCGCTGTCCTGCTGTTTACGCCGTGCCTCAGCTTCGCACAGGCGCAATTTCCCGACGATCTGATGCAGATCAAGCCGCGCATCGCAAAACCCGGCACAGATAGGGGAATCCGCGCAGGTGCCTTTCTTTTAAACCCGGAAATCGGTTTGAGCGCGACCTATGACGATAACGTGCTACGCGCCCCAAGCCGCCGGGAAAGCGATATCGTGGAGAACATAAAACCCTCATTATCCGCCCAATCCGACTGGAACCGCCATGCGCTTTTCCTGTCTGCTGACGGGAACTTAGGATATTACCGCCACAATACGCTGGACGATTATAAGGATTATACGTTAAGCGCGGTCGGGCGCTATGATCTTGCCTATGAGACATATCTTCATGCCGCTTTGATGAAAAACCGCCAGTTTCTAGGATTCGGCAACGCAGATGACCCGGATGTCAGCAGAAACGGCAGTGTGACCATTCAGACGCAGGAGGCCGGTTTTGTTCGGACGCTGGGGCGGATCTGGCTCAAGATATTTGGCCGGAAAGAGCAGGCGGATTACAGTTTCGGCACTAGCGGTGCAGGCAGTAACGAATATAGCCGCCGGGACACGGAAAACGGCGAAATATTCCTCGGCTACGCCTATATACCGGGCAATATTCTATACGTGAATGCCGCGCGGGATATCAGCGACTACGACCTGAGCGCCGGAGGCGTCCGGCACGCCAGGGGGCTGGATCTCCGGGCAGGTTTAAAAATCGCTCCAAACGGGCCGTTCAGAGGCGGTATCTTCGCCGGATATCTCCGCCGGGATCACGACGATATCATGCAGGATACGGATAGCCGTTTCATCGGCGGCGATTTGTACTGGACACCGACAAGGCTGACGCAGCTTTCCCTGAGCGCCAACCGGCGTTTTATTGATACGCTAACGCTTGATAGCGCGGGTATTTTCCAGTCCCGTTACCAGTTCGCTCTGGATAATTCTTTCACGACCCGGCTGCGCGGCGGTTTTTTCGCAGGGCTGGAGGATAACGACTACCTCGTCGCTCATGATGCGGCAGGCCGGACGAACCAGACCTACTATACCGGGCTTCAAGGCAGCTACGAGCCGTCCGATGCGCTGGCGCTGCAAGCGCGTTACGATTTCCGGAAACGTTTTTCCGATCGGGACGGCGATGAATACCGGAATAACCGGATATTTCTGTCAATCATTTACAGATATTAGAACGCATCATTATTTGAAACAGCCCCTTCAATCCGGTTTTTGTAACAAAACGCAACAAAGTTTGACTTGTCTGCCGGAGCGATATTCGTCATATTCCCTCGCGAAAGAGGCTCCAACATAAAAGGCGGATATCTAATATGTGCGGGATTATCGGAATATTGGGCGAAAAAGATGTCGCCCCCTTGCTTTTGGAAGGCCTCAAACGGCTGGAATATCGCGGTTATGACAGCGCCGGGATTGCGACGCTGGATAACGGCCATATCGAGCGGTGCCGTGCGGAGGGAAAAATTGTTAATCTGGACCGCAAGCTCCACGATCAGCCTTTGAAAGGGCTGGCGGGCATCGGCCATACGCGCTGGGCAACACACGGCCTGCCTAATGAGAGCAACGCACATCCTCATGCCACGGCCAAAGCCGCCGTCGTCCATAACGGGATCATTGAAAATTACGCGGCGCTGAAGGAAGAGCTGGAAGCGCTGCAATGCCGGTTTGAAACGGACACGGATACGGAAGTCATCGTCCATCTTGTAACGCATTACCTGACGCAGGGCCTGCCTCCCCGCGAAGCGGCGGCTAAGACCTTTGAAAGACTGGAGGGCGCTTTTGCCGTCGTTCTGATTTTCGCAGGCGAGCAGGATCTCATGATCGGCTGTCGTCAGGGTACGCCTCTGGCTATCGGGTACGGAGACGGCGAGATGTTTATGGCTTCGGATTCTTATGCGCTGGCACCCCTGACACGTAAAATCTGTTTTCTGGAAGACGGCGACCGGGTCGAAATGACCCGTACGGGTGCGCGCATTCTCAGCAACGATAATGTCGAGGTTGAGCGCCCCGTGCGCGTGACCGCGCAATCCGGCGCAACGCAGGGCAAAGGCCAGTACGACCATTTCATGCTGAAGGAGATTTACGAACAGCCCGCCGTGATTGCCGATACGCTCGGCTCCTATGTGAATCCGGCGACCGGGCGGATTAATATCCCCGACACAATTCTTGAGGCCCTGACCGCCGCGCCGCGCCTAACGCTTGTGGCCTGCGGAACGGCTTATTACGCCTGCATGGTCGCGAAATACTGGTTCGAGCAGGTCGCACGGATTCCTTGTGAGATTGATGTCGCGTCCGAGTTTCGCTACCGGGAAGCCCCGATGCCTGCGGGCGGCGTCTCAATTTTTGTCTCTCAATCCGGAGAAACGCTCGATACGCTGGAAGCCCTGCGCTATGCGAAATCGCAAGGGCAGACAATTCTGTCTATCGTCAACGCAATTGAAAGCACGATTGAGCGCGAAAGCGACCTTGTGCTGCACACGCTGGCCGGTCCGGAAATTGGCGTGGCCTCGACCAAGGCCTTCACAACCCAGATTACGACGCTGGCCTGTCTGGCTTTTGCTGCTGCGCGGGCCAGAAAAGAAATCACCAGAGAGCAGATGAGCCAGATCGGAGAAGCCTTACGTCACGTGCCGAAGCTTGTTGCGGAAATTCTTGGCCATGACAGCGCCATTCGTATGATTGCGCGGGATTCCGTCATTACCGGCGCGCGGGATATGCTGTATCTCGGACGGGGCAATCTCTATCCGATCGCTCTGGAAGGGGCGCTCAAGATCAAGGAAATTTCCTATATCCATGCGGAAGGCTATGCCGCCGGGGAAATGAAGCACGGCCCAATCGCGTTGATCGACGACAAAGTCCCCGTTGTGGTGATCGCACCGTCAAATGATCCGCTTTTTGAGAAAAACGCCTCAAACCTCCGGGAAACAGTCGCGCGGGGCGGTCAGATTCTCCTGATATCGGATACGGAAGGCTGCGAAAAGCTGAAAGACTACGCCCGCTGGTCCGTTGCACTTGATGCAATCGAGCCGTTTATCGCGCCGATCCTGTACGCCGTACCGGTGCAGCTCTTGGCCTACCATGTTGCCGTTGCCAAAGGGACGGATGTTGACCAGCCTCGAAACCTAGCCAAATCCGTCACGGTGGAGTAGTGGCACTCAGGCCGCCTGTACCCCCGTTTCAAAAAAAGTTTGACAAATTAGGAATTGTATCCTAATTTTGAGCCGGATCGATCTGCACGGGAATGGTCGAAGATCGCCGGTTGAGG